>JAITCX010000147.1 GCA_031282945.1 Elusimicrobiota bacterium | reverse complement strand
ATAGGATTTTTCAAAAGGGCGGATGGCGGAACTGGCAGACGCACAGGACTTAAAATCCTGAGGTTCGCAAGAACCGTGAGGGTTCGATTCCCTCTCCGCCCAGAGTAGTGCAATCACTTCATTTTTAGTTTTCCACATGTGCAGTTGCCCGCCTTAAACAACCATTATTTATTCCTTTCAAATAACCTCTCATCTCAAATATACAATATCGTTTTTTGACTTTGCCTCTTATGTATGGTAAAATATAGAGGCGTAGGCGTGGTTTTATGTTTTTAATTTGTGTATAATTGCGCTGCTAGCTCAATTGGTAGAGCAAACGACTCTTAATCGTTAGGTTATAGGTTCAATTCCTATGCAGCGCAAAAAGTAATGCGGACATGGCGGAATGGCAGACGCGTATGGCTTAGGACCATATATCGCAAGGTGTGGGGGTTCAAGTCCCTCTGTCCGCATTCAATTTTATTTAATAAAAAGGATGGAGAAATGTCTCAAGAAACAGCAGAAATAAATTTTCAATCTTCAACAAAAGACAGAAAAGACACTTCAATTACTATGGAAGTTACAGTTGCCGCCGATGTTCTTAATGCAGAAATAGATAGAGAGCTTTTGCGTTTTCAAAAAGAGGCTAGGCTTGCTGGTTTTAGACAGGGAAAGGCGCCGTTGGCATTGGTAAAAGAAAAATTTTTTGATGAAGCCAAAAACAGAGCGGGCGAAACTTTGCTTAGGCAGACAATTATTAAAGCTCTGGAAAAAGAAAATTTCAATCCTATAGATTATCCTACCGTCGAGGAATTTGAATGCGAGCCGGGCAAAGATTTAAGGTATAAATTTGTAGCGGAATGCCGTCCAACTTTTAATGTTAAAGATTATAAAGCTATTCCAATTTCTAAAGAAATATTTAAAGTCGGCGATGCAAATATTTCGGAAACTTTAGATTCTTTGCGTTTGGCAAATGCAAAAATTGTTCCCTCTAAAAATGAAATTGCAACAGATAAAAGTTTGGTGTCTGTAGACTATACCGCTTTTGACGAGCAGGGCAAACCTATAGACGAGATAGTTGCAAAAAATCAGCTTTTAGATTTGGGCGATGCAAAAACTTTGGTTGAGTTTAGAAATGCGCTAAACGGCGCAAAACCAAATGATGAAAAAGAAATAAAAATTTCATATCCGCAGGATTATCCAAATAAAATTATCGCCGGAAAAACTGTAACCTTTAAAGTAAAAGTTATTGATATAAAGGAAAAACAGGAGCCGCAATTAAACGATGATTTTGCCAAAGATTTGGGTCTGCAAAGTTTGGATGAACTTAAAAATAAAATTAAAGAAACTTTAGAACAAGAGGAAATACGCCGCCAAAATGTTTCTACGGAAAACCAAATAATTAAATATTTGCTTGAAAAAAATGTTTTTGAGCTGCCGAGCTGTCTTGTAAAAAATCAATTGCAAAAATTGATTGACAGAATGAAAGATTATTTAAAAAAGCATGGCGCCTCTGAGGAAGAAATAAATAGAGAAGTGGAAATTTCTACAGAGAGATTAAACCAAGAAGCGGTAAGTAATGTCAGGTTGGCATATATTTTAAACGCTATTTCAGATGCAGAAAATATTGCTGTTTCGGATGCGGATTTGCAAGCTGAAAAAGAAAAAATGTTAGCTGAAAATCCAAATAGAAGCGATATGGTTGAAAAATATTTTGCAGAGCATAAAGATGAAATCGCTTTGTCTCTCAAAGAAACTAAGCTATTTGATTTTCTCGTTGCAAATGCAAAAATTACTGAGAGCCAAAAAGATATGCCGTTAAAGAAGGCATAGAAATTTCAGGAATTTATTTTTTAGCTTAAATGTTTTCTAAAGAGCGCAAAAAAGTTTTATCTCTAAGACATTTTTATTATAAATCAAATATCCAAAATATATTATTCCTTTATTAATGGACAACACTTAAATAAAAAGTTTTTTTGGCAAGTTTATAAAAGCTTTTGCATCACATGAAGCTTTTATAAGGAGGAGGTTTTATGCCGTCTTTTATTCCAACTGTTATAGAAAAAGAAACGCATGGTTCGGTTTATGATATTTATTCTCGGTTATTAAAAGAGAGAATTATTTTTGTGGGCGGTTACGGCGGGGAAGTCACAACAGATTCCGCCAATGCTTTAATAGCCCAGCTTCTATATTTAGATGCGGAAGATCCTGGCAAAGATATCAACCTCTATATAAATTCGCCGGGCGGCGGCGTCAATGCCGGACTGGCTATATACGACACGATGCAGTTTATAAAAAGTCCAATCACAACAATTTGTATGGGAATGGCGATGTCTTTTGGGGCGGTATTGCTTGCCGCCGGTCAAAAGGGCAAACGTTATGCGCTGACCCATTCCAGAATAATGATACATCAGCCGCTTATCGCCGGGGGGATCGGCGGGCAGGCTACAGATATAGATATTCAAGCAAAAGAAATGTGCTTGCTTAAAAATCAGTTGGCGGAAATTTTGGCAAGGCATACAGGTAAGCCCGTTAAACAAGTTTTGCAGGATACCGAGAGAGATTTTTATATGTCGGCTCAGCAGGCCAAGGAATACGGCATAATAGACAAAGTTATAGTTTCGCTGAAGGAATAAAAAGCGTTTGATTTTGCGTTGTATTTATTTGCAGCAGTAGTTTTTTAGGACAAGGAGATTGAATTATATGGATGAAACTAATAAACAAACTAAAAGAAAATGTTT
Source organism: Elusimicrobiota bacterium (assembly GCA_031282945.1). GTDB lineage: Bacteria > Elusimicrobiota > Endomicrobiia > Endomicrobiales > Endomicrobiaceae > JAITCX01. Next base: position 6,529 of record JAITCX010000147.1, on the reverse strand, counting down.
TCTTTGCGGGAGGACAACCCCCCGAATGATTGGCGGAAATGGAATATATTTATGTGAAGATTGCGCCAGAAGTTCTTATGAACTCTTTGAAACTTTAAAAGGCGATCAGGATGCCTATTATGAAAATAACCCCATAAAAACAAAAAAGAGCGTGCCGCGTCCGTCTGAAATAAAAAGATTTTTAGACGATTATGTCGTTGGACAGGAAAATGCAAAAAAGATTTTGTCGGTGGCGGTATATAATCATTATAAAAGAATAGAGCAGGCAAATATTCATAGCGGCGCTTTTAATGTTGCGCTAGATGATGTTGAATTGCAGAAATCAAATATTTTGATGATCGGCCCCACGGGGACAGGCAAAACTTTATTAGCTCAAACTTTAGCAAAATTTTTGGATGTGCCTTTTGCCATTGCCGATGCGACTAGTTTAACTGAAGCGGGATATGTGGGCGAGGATGTAGAAAACATTTTGCTGCGTTTGATTCAAGCCGCAGATTTTGACATTAAGCGAGCGCAGAGGGGAATTATATATATTGATGAAATAGATAAAATTTCCAGAAAAAATGATACCCCTTCAATAACCAGAGATGTCTCGGGCGAGGGCGTTCAGCAGGCGCTTTTAAAAATTTTAGAAAGCACCATTGCAAATGTTCCCCCGCAAGGCGGCAGAAAACATCCTCAGCAAGAATATATAAAAATTGATACCACCAATATTTTATTTATATGCGGCGGGGCTTTCAGCGGGCTTGAAAAAATTATAGAAAGACGCCTTTCTAGAAAGAGCGTTGGTTTTATTAAAGAAAAAACTCAAGATGAGATTATTGCCGTAAACGCTTTAAATACTAAAGATGAAATTCTCTCCAAAGTTCAGCCTGACGATTTAATTAAATACGGGCTTATTCCCGAATTTGTCGGGCGTTTGCCGATAGTTTCAACTTTAAATCATTTGACAATTGAGGATATGGCGTGCATTCTTTTGACGCCTAAAAATTCTTTAGTTAAACAGTATAAAAAAATGTTTGGGTTTGAAAATGTAGATTTGCAGTTTGAGAAAACTGCAATAGACGAAATTGCGCGGCAAGCTTTAAAGAGAAATTCGGGCGCAAGAGGTTTGAAATCTATGATAGAAAAAATTTTAACTGATACGATGTTTCAAGTTCCCGACAATAAAAAAATTGCAAAGTGTATAGTTACAAAAGAAGCTGTTTTGGGTCAAGCTCAACCTGAGCTTGTATTTCATAAAAGTACGCGGGAGGCATAATGAGTGAAATTGTAGATAAAAATGAATCTATAAAAATTCCAAATGTGCTGCCCCTTTTGCCTGTGAGGGATATGACTTTATTTCCTTCAATGATTGTTCCGCTTGCTGTTGGGCGGGAAAAATCTATTAAGGCTTTAGAAGATGCGATGACGACAACGCGTTTGATTTTTGTGGTAAGCCAAAAAAATGTGCGTATAGAAGATCCGTCCCCTGATGACATTTATGCCACAGGAACGGTGTGCGAAGTTTTGCAAATTTTAAAAATGCCTGACGGAGCTTTAAAAGCTTTGGTTGAGGGGGTTTGCAGGGCGCGCTGGACAGACTTTAAACTTATTAATAAAGGTTATGTTGAAGTGGGAATAAAAGAAGTGGATGAGAGCTGCAAAAAAACTCCTGAGGTTGAGGCGATAATGCGAAACGCTATCTCGCTTTTTGACCAATATGTAAAGTTAAACAATAGAGTTCCCGTTGAGGCGATATTGACCTTAAACACAATTGAAGATCCTGCAAAACTTGCCGATTCAATTGCCGCCCACATAAACATTAAAAGCGACGATAGACAGGAAATTTTGGAATTGATAAATCCAATCGCTAGGCTTGAAAAAATTATAAATGTTTTAAGTTCTGAAATAGAAATTTTAAATATTGAGAGACGTATCCAGAGCAGAGTTAGAACGCAAATGGAGAAATCTCAAAAAGAATATTATTTAAATGAGCAGATGAAAGCTATTAAAAAAGAGCTTAAACAAAAAGACGATTCGCAAAAAGATGTGGAGGAGCTGAGGGAAAAATTAAAAAAAGCGCAACTGCCGGATGCCGCTAGAGAAGTTGCTGAAAAAGAAATTTCTAGGCTTGAAAAAATGATGCCCATGTCGCCTGAGGCGAGCGTTTCGCGCACCTATATAGATTGGATTTTAGATTTGCCATGGGAAAAATCTACCGTTGACAATTTAGATTTGAAAAAAGCTAAATCAATTTTGGATGCCGATCACTATGGACTTGAAAAAGTTAAAGATAGAATTTTAGAATACTTGGCTGTTTTGTCGCGTGTGAAAAAAATTAAGGGTCCTGTTCTGTGTTTTATAGGCCCTCCCGGCGTTGGCAAAACGTCTATGGCAAAATCCGTTGCAAAATGTTTGGGCCGAAGCGCCGTGCGCGTTTCAATGGGGGGCGTCAGGGATGAGGCGGAAATAAGAGGCCATAGGCGCACATATATCGGCTCGCTGCCCGGTAAAATCATTCAATCAATGCGAAAGGCGGGGTCAAATAATCCTGTTTTTATTTTGGACGAAATAGATAAAATTGGAGCGGACTGGCGCGGCGATCCATCCTCGGCGCTTTTAGAAGTTTTGGATCCAGAACAAAATTACGCTTTTAACGATCATTATTTAGATATTGATTTTGATCTCTCAAAAGTGATGTTTATCACAACTGCAAATTCGCTTTCCTCAATTCCCACAACTTTATTGGATAGGCTTGAGACGATTCGTTTTGCGGGATATACAGACGAAGAAAAAGAAAAAATCGCTTGGCGTTTTATTATTCCAAAAGAGATGAAAGCCCATGGCATTTCTACAAATGATTTAGTCATAGAAAAACAAACCGTGCGCGATATAATTTCAAATTATACCCGCGAGGCGGGAGTTAGAAATTTGTCTAGGGAAATTGCAAATTTGTGTAGAAAAACTGCAAAAGAACTGGAGATGAATAAAGAGATTTCTAAGGTAACTATTTCGCCAAAAAATTTGCAGGATTATCTGGGCATACCGCATTTTGAGAGAGAAAAAATTGTTCAAAACGGCATAGGCGTTGTTACAGGTTTAGCTTGGACGGAAGTCGGCGGAGTGACGATGACAATTGAAGTCAATAAAATGAAAGGCAAAGGCATGCTTTTGTTGACTGGAAAATTGGGCGATGTCATGAAAGAATCCGCCCGCGCCGCATTGACTTATGTTCAATCTTGCGCTAAAAAATTGGGCATTGATGAAAATATTTTTAAAGACTTAGATTTTCATATTCATGTGCCGGAAGGATCGGTTCCAAAAGACGGTCCGAGCGCAGGAGTCGCTTTGGCGACTGGGCTTGTGTCGGTATGTTTGGGAATTGCCGTAAAGAAAAAAATTGCAATGACCGGTGAGATAACTTTAATGGGCAGGGTCATGGCGATCGGCGGTTTAAAAGAAAAGGTTTTGGCCGCTTACAGAGAAGGAATTACAACAGTATTATTTCCGGAAAGCAATAAAAAAGATTTAATTGATATCCCAAAAGAAGTGTTGGCTAAAGTAAAAATGATACCTGTGAGTTCCATGGATGAGATACTTCCAATTGTTTTTGATGTAAAGAAAGGAGGCAATATAAAATGAAAAAATATTATCTATTAACCCCGGGCCCCACGCCTATCCCGCCTGAAGTTGCGTTAAAAGAGGCGATGCCGATTTTGCATCACCGCACCAGCGAATTTGGGCAGATCTTCAAAGATACGGCGGAAGGTCTTAAATATGTTTTTTGTACACAGCAGGAAGTTTATATTCTTGCTGGGTCAGGCACCGCCGCAATGGAAACGGCGGTTGTAAATTTTTTGAGCGCAGGCGATGAAATTATAGTTGCAAGCTGCGGTATTTTCGGCGATAGATGGAAAAATATTGCTAAAGCTTACGGCGTAAAAGTTATAGATGTTTCAGTTCCTTACGGCGAGGCGGTAAAACCTGAGGAGATAGAAAAAGCTTTAAAAGAAAATCCAAATGTTAAAGCGGTTTTTACAACCTTTACGGAAACGTCCACGGGCGTTGCAAACGATATAAAAGCGATAGGAAAAATAGTTGCGGGTTTTAAAGCGATTCTTGTTGTAGATGCGGTTTCCGGGCTTGGCGGTCAAGAATTTTTAACAGACGCTTGGGAAGTTGACGTGGTTGTGAGCGGTTCGCAAAAAGGATTTATGCTTGCGCCGGGTTTAGCTTTTATAACTGTCAGCAAAAAAGCATGGGAGTTGGCGGAAAAATCTACCTTGCCGAAATTTTATTTTGATTTGAAAAAATATAAAAAATCTTATCTCACAGATGAGACGCCGTTTACTCCGCCTGTAACCTTGATAGTTTCTTTAAATCAAGCTATAAAAATGATACAGAGCGAAGGGTTGGAAAATATGTGGGCGCAGTATGCGCTTTTGGCAAAAGCTACGCGCGCCGCAATGCAGGGTTTGGGGTTGGAACTTTTTGCAAAAGTTCCATGCGAAGTTGTTACAAGCGTAAAAGTGGATGAATCTATAGGTTCTAAAATTGTAAAACTTTTACGTGATAATTACGGCGTTTCAATTGCGGGCGGTCAGGGCGCGATGAAAGGAAAGATTATTCGTTTTGCGCATATGGGTTATATCGGCAAAGCTGATTTGTTGGTGGGCATTAGCTGTCTTGAAATGGCATTAACTCAACTTGGAGTAAATGTTAAATGCGGGGCTGGGATTGGAATTGCTGAGGAAGTTTTATTAAAAGGATAATTACAATGTATAAAATATTAATGACATATGATAGCTTGGAAGGTCTTGACAAATTACTAGTTCATAAAGATTTTACAATTGAAATTCATCCAAAGCCGTCTATTGAAGAATTTAAAAAACTTATTGTGGGTTGCGACGGGCTTTTAATCCGTTCGGAAGTAAAAGTTGATGCGGACATAATTGCCGCAAGCGATAAATTAAAATTTATCGGCCGCGCTGGAACTGGCGTTGACAATGTAGATAAAATTGCCGCCACAAAAAAAGGCATAGTGGTTGCCAATGTGCCGGGCGGAAATACAATTTCTGCGGCTGAGCATACGATCGGCTTAATGCTTTCTATGGCCAGAAATATTCCGCAAGCTTATCAAAGTTTGAAACAAAAAAAGTGGGATAGAAAAGATTTCATGGGAACGGAACTTTCAGGTAAAACTTTAGGTTTAATTGGGCTTGGGCGTATCGGCATGGAAGTTGCAAAAAGGATGTTGGCTTTTGGCATGAAAATTATAGCTTATGATCCTTTTGCAAATTATGAAATAGCAAAACATTATGATATAGATTTAATTCCATTTGAAGATGTTTTAATAAATGCAGATTATATTTCAATTCATTCTCCTCTAAACGATTCAACTAGAGGTCTTATAAATGCCGAGACCATTTCAAAAATGAAAGACGGCGTGCGCATTATAAACTGCGCAAGAGGTCCCATAATAAATGAAAAAGATTTAGTGCAAGCTATAAAAAGCAAAAAAGTTAGAGCGGCGGCTCTGGATGTTTTTGCAAAAGAGCCTCCAGACGATTGGGATATAATTACCACAGAAAATGTTATTGCAACGCCTCATTTGGCGGCTTCGACTGAGGAAGCTCAAGTAAAAATTGCCCAAGAAATGAGCGAGGTTATTATAGATTATTTTACAAAGGGCATCATAAGAAATGCGGTAAATGTGCCGACGGTGGATTGGAAAACTTATAAAGAGATGAAACCGTATATAGACTTGCTTTCCAAGATAGGTCTATTTCAAGCTCAAGTTGTTGAGGGCGGAATTAAAGAAATTAAATTGGCATATTGCGGCAATTTATCTAATTATCAAACCACTCCTTTGACTATGGCTTATTTGCAGGGGCTTTTGTCTCACATTTTAGGTATGAATGTAAACTTTGTAAATGCATTGGTTCTTGCAAAAGAGAGAGGCATAAAAATTACGGAGACAAAAGAGAGGCAGGCCGCTGATTATTTTTCTTTGGTAAAGGCTGAGATAATTACAGATAGAGATACAAATACGGTTAGCGCCACAATGTTTAGCGCGACTATGCCTCGTTTTGTGAGCATCAATAATTTAGGCGTTGACATAGAACCTTCCGGCGGAATGATTATAATTACAAATGAGGATAAACCGGGCGTTGTGGGAAGCGTTGGAAAAGTGTTAGGCGACAGCGGCGTCAATATTGCGGGGATGAATCTCGCCAGAAAAAGCGCCGGCGGAGAAGCTTTAACAATTATAGAAGTTGACGATGTTATATCTAAAGAAGTTGTGTCAAAGCTAGAAAAAATTGAAGGCGTAAAAAGAGTTGCGCCTGTCAGGTTAGAGAAGGATTAATAGACTTTAAGTCTTTAAAAAAATTTTAAAGGTCAGAGAAATGAAAAAAAGTTTGAGAATTTTTTATTTGCTTTTTATTTTAGCGCCGGCGGCAATTGTTTTTTTTATTGTTTTTATGCCGGCCGCCGCGGCAATTGCATTGTCCTTTATGCAATGGACGACTCTTGATAATATGACGCC
>JAITCX010000098.1 GCA_031282945.1 Elusimicrobiota bacterium | reverse complement strand
ACGTGACTGACAGCAGTCTGTACTGTCACGCCCGCCTGGGTGAGGGCAAGCGAAACTTCCAGTTTCACTTGCCCTCTTGGCGAAAAAAATTTCTCGCATAGCAGCGCTTACGCTCCGCTACGCCGAAAAACCAAAAGAGCGCCCGAGAGGGTAAGACACGGCAAAAACAACAACCAACAACAAAACAAAAAAATTTCTCGTATTATAAAGCAGAGATCGCAAAAAGCTTATAATGCCATGTTCGCTGTAGATTTTGCGAGATTCAAAAGAAAGAAAATATAAGGGGGGAAAGAGAACGATACGGCAAAGACAAAGACAAACGCAAAAACAAAAGACAATGACACCCATGCCTACTCCTCAAAAGATTCCAATTTAAATATGCAATAGAAGTCCTACTAATTTGCTTTTAAAAATTATTAATAGTATAAATAAAGTTATACCCCAATTAAATAATTAGCTTAAATAAATTTATAAACAAATTCTGCAATTGTCTTATTAAGCCTCATACCTTACATATAATTTATAGAATGATTTTTTAATCATTAGAATAAAGGGGTCTGCTGTAAATATTGCAATAAAAATATAGCCATTGCTCTTTAAAATATTAAATATTAATTGTAACAGCGCTGATTTGACATGGAAACGGATAATATTAAATTTGCAAAATAGACGGCGAGATTGGCGCGATGAGTTCTTAAAAAACATTCCATTATCAAAATATTATTTTCAACATTTTACTGCACAATACGATAAATTACTAAACTGCGAGGCGCTCTAATGAGAAAATTATTTTTTGTAGTTATTGTTATTGTTTTGAATTTATTGTTTATAAACGTATGCGCTCAAGTTAACCCAAATGCAATTTATAAAAATGCAATTGAAGAAATAAATAATAAACAATATAGCGATGCCATAGAACTTCTGCGTTCAATAGAAAATACAGAAAATTATTTAGTTTATTTTAATATTGGATACTGTTATTATCATTTAAAAAATGATAAATTAGCGCAAAAATATTTTAAAAAATCAATTAAACTCAATAATACCTATTCTAAAAGTTATGCCTACCTTGGTTTCTCATATTTCTATGCCAATAAATTAAATAAATCCGAAAAAGCATTTATTCAATGCCTTAATTTAGATAATACGGCAAATACTGAAGCTGACAATTATTCCATCTACTATACCCTAGGACAAATAAATACATTAAGAAAAAATAAAAGCAAAGCGCTCAAATATTATTTTAAAGCATTGGAATATAGACCTGATGATTTTAATGTAAATTATATATTGGCTAATATTTATTTTTTTGACGGCAATTATAATAATGCAAAAAAATTTTTTGAAAAATGCGATAAAATTGACAATCAAATATTTCCCGTTATCAATCATTTAATAATGATTAAATATAAACAAAATAACTTAAAAGATGTGGAGCAATTGAAACAAAGATTGAGAGAGTTAAAACAAAAAAGCGCTGATGAGGAAGTAAAAACCGCAAAACGCTTTACAATTGATTTTTTTGATTATAAAAAATTTCATGTTTTTGTTGAGGAGTCTTTTGATTTATCGGCGGCGCTATATTATCACTGGGTTTTTATCGCTACAGATAGAAATGGAAATATTATAAAAACTATAAATCTGGAAAGTTCATCCATTATAAGAGAACAGAATATAAAATATATTGTGGGAATAGATTATTACGCCACTCACGAAACAACCAATATCATGTTCAAAGAACTCCCCGAATATAGCGTTATGAAGGATATCGTAATTAAAGAACTTGATAATAAATTACAGGGCGATAGAGTAATTAAAAAACAAAAATAAAACGTCAAAATCATCTTTAACATTTCATAAATGTCTATGATAATAGGGGCGTATTTTATATAAAAATAAAGATTTAATTCTATTCAAAACAATACAAAAGAGGGTTGATAACTATCATGAAAAAATATCAAGATAAAAATATGTTCATTGCAACGGCGGGAGGAGACGTAGAACATACATATTCGCTCCATGGAAAAGATTCCCTTATAGAAAAAGCCGTAAATTATGCAAGATTAAAAATATATAAAATGCTATCCAAAACAATTAATTTGAATAAATTGGAATCAATAGTTGACATTGGAGCCACTGCTGATAAATTAAAAAACTCATCTAATTTTTTTGAAAAATTATATCCCTTTCCTGAAAGAATAACAGCGTTGTCAAATCAAGAAGCCTCTTGGCTGGAAAAGGAATATAAGGGTTTGAAATTTGTATACGGCACAGCTCTTGATATGCCTTTTAGCGACAATAGTTTTGATTTAGTTTTTTCATCTGCTGTGATAGAACATGTTGGCTCAATAAACAATCAAAGTAAATTCATTGCAGAGTGTTGCAGAGTATCAAAGAAATATGTATTTATAACAACTCCCAATAGACATTATCCAATAGAACTGCACACAGCGCTCCCATTAATACATTGGCTTCCTAAAAAAATTCATAGAAAAATTTTAAAAATAATTGGTAAGGATTTTTTTGCAATAGAGGAAAATTTAAATTTATTGACAAAGAAGGAAATAAGAAATCTATGCAAACAAAACGGCATAGAAAAATTAAAAATATTAACAATAAATTTTCTGGGCTTTCCGTCAAACTTATTGCTAGTAATAGAAAAATAATTATAGATTGCTAAAACAAATGGATTTGCCATTATAATAAAGCGATAAGTAAGACTGAGCAGTAAAATGTGGAAAATAAGTAAAATATTATATAGACTATTTATAGACAAAACTATTTTTAAAAAGCCTTTTGCAGAGGATGATAGAACCAAAGTTTGACGGAGAAGGGGCAAAGTACAACCTTTACCTATAAAATCTACCTAAATGCCGCCTAAATTCATTAATCAACTGACAAATAAGTAAAATAAATAAAATGAGTAAGGCTTATTATAGACAATAAATAGACATTTTTCAAATCCTAGCTTTTTATCTATATTTATGCATTTTTACTCCGGTCTCGGACCATAAACCCGCCAAATTCTTATATAGCCATCTCCCCCGCTTCCGCCAACCCTGCTATCTTTATTATTTCTTCCTGGCGTTGCTGCACTTGGAGAATTTATTTGACGGCCGCTCCCACCTCCGCCCCCGCCAGTAATAAAAAGGTGTTCCCGATTATTTATATCCAAAACGCTTCCCCCTCCACCGCCTCCTGCGCCATAATCAGCATGTGCGCTCGCCCCTGAACCATATCCGCCTCCGCCTGCTCCTGTAGAGCTATTCCCGCTGCCTGATCCAGCACCCCCATTTCCACCATATCTAGTCCCGCTCCCTGTGCCTCCCCCCTCTGCACTTCCAGTTCCTCCAAGACCAGGGCCGCCGTCATTCCCTCGTCTCGGACCTGAATACGTCCCGCTGCCAGGTCCGCTTACTCCACCGCCTCCACCGCCATACACATCTACCCCAGCCGCTCCGCTCATACATTTTGCGCTTTTACTTTCAGTCAATGTAAAATAACCTTTATAATAGCCGCCCGCCGAAGCATTTCCGTGATACCCCCATGCCCCCCCTTCCCCCTCCCAACTCAACCTGATAATTTCCAGCTGCAAGCGTAATAGTCCGTGTTGATGCGCCACTCAAACTAATGATTAATTCTGTCCAGCCTTTAAGACACAATAAGCGTCTTGCCATTAATAAATTCATTTAAACTCCTTGCGAAAAAGAAAAAATTCCATTTAAAATTGACACTTCATAAAATGTTCCTTTTTGCAATGGATTTGCCGGCACGGGCGTGCAGGTAAGATAAGTCT
>JAITCX010000066.1 GCA_031282945.1 Elusimicrobiota bacterium | reverse complement strand
TAAATTTAAAATAAAAAACAATGAGGTATTTTTAAAGAATGCACAGCGAATGTCTTTTCTGTAAAATAATTAAAGGTCAAATCCCAGCTGAAAAAGTTTATGAGGACGAAATGGTTTTTGCTTTTTCAGATATTAAACCAGCCGCCCCCCTACATATCTTAATAATCCCAAAAGAACATATCCCAAGCCTTGCCCATGTTTTACCAAGCCAACAACAACTTTTAGGACATATTCAACTCGTTGCATCAAAAATTGCAAAACTTTATCCTCAAACTAAAAATGGTTTTAGGCTTGTCGCAAATTCAGGAAAAGATGCAGGTCAAACTGTTTTTCATTTGCATTACCACCTTTTAGCAGGGCGCGACTTTGGATGGCCGCCCGGTTAATTGTTAATCTATGATTGCAAAACAAAATACGGTTCTTTTTGTTTTTGCAATGATCTTTATAAAGTGCAAATCTTGCACAAACAAATAAAACTTTTTAGTTAAAGAAAGGCGGTGTTTAAATAAATGGCGTATGTCAAAGTTAGAGACAATGAATCAATTGAAGATGCTATAAGACGCTTCAAAAGAGAGTGTGAAAGAAACGGCATAATGCAAGAAATCAAAAAGAGAGAATTTTATAAATCTCCCTCTGTTTTGAGAAAAGAAAAAATTGCAGAAACAAAAAGAAAAATCAGACGTAAAATGCTTAAAGACGAAAGATAAGTAAAAAAGCAAAAGGGAGAGTTGCGCTTTGCGGCGCAGCTCTCTTTTTGTTGTTTATCCTCGCCCAAAACAAAATATAAAATTAAATTTAATTAAAATATATCTAAATATTTTTATATTCTGTTTTGAGCATTTTAGGCGCTAAAAAGAAGGAGCCGCTATGCAATTGCAAGATATACAAAAGTTATTTATTGACTGCGCAATAAAAGTTGATCCGCAAGGCCAAACTGAAATTGAACGCGAGCTTTCTAAAAGAAACGAATATTATCAATCTTTGCCAGATTCGCAAAAAGCTTTTTTTGACAAAGAATCGCTTACAAATCCATATTATGATTCTAAAATTTTATACGGCGCGCCTGAGACGGAAGTCAAAAATATTTTGGTGGGCATTGATGTAAAAGCTCCAGAACTTCTGCTTGCAAAACAATTGATAAAAGACGGCAGAAAAATCGATCTGGTCTGCGCCCATCATCCAGCAGGCCGCGCCTTAAGCGTATTTTCAAAAGTTGGTTTTGTGCAAATAAATATTTTAGCGCGTTTAGGACTTCCTGTTTCCGTTGCGGAAAATCTTATCACTCCAAAAATCAATGATATTTTAAATCAAACCCATGCCGCCAATTGCCAAAATCCAACGGACGCGGCGCGCCTATTAAATATCCCTTTCATGTGCGCTCATACTGTTGCGGACAATCAAGTTTCACATTTTTTGCAAAAAAATTTAGACGATATAAAACCGCTGTATTTATGTGAAATTATAGATTTCTTAAATTCTCAACCTGAATATAATTATGCGCGCTCCATATACCAAGAACCTTTTATTTTGTTAGGAACAAATAAATCCCGCTGCGGTAAAATTTTTGTGGATATGACGGGCGGTTTTGAGGGGCCGATTGAGATATACAAATATTTGGCGCAAGCTGGAGTTTCTACAATTGTTGCGATGTGCTTATCAAAAGAAGCTCAGGAAAAAGCGCAGAAAAATGGATTAAATGTTGTAATTGCCGGACACATTAGCTCAGACAATTTGGGAGTAAATCTTATGCTTGATGAGCTTGAGAAAAAAGATGAGTTTGAGATAATAGAATTTTCAGGCTTTAAAAGATTTAAAAGAAATTATGGCGATACCAGAAGACATTCTTGAACGGATAAAAGAGGCAAATGATTTAGTTTCTGTTGCAAGACAATATTTGCCTGATTTAAAAAAAGCGGGACGGGATTGGAAATGCTGTTGTCCATTTCATTATGAAAAAACCCCTTCTTTTAGCATAAGTCCAGAACGAGAAATTTTTAAATGTTTTGGCTGCGGACAAGGAGGCGATGTTTTTAAATTTGTGATGTCTATGGAAAATATTTCATGGATAGAAGCTGTTAAAAAATTAGCCGAACGCGCTTCTATTGAAATTCCGTCAAACAATAATTTTGAAACAGCTAAAAATTCAAAAAAATCAATAATATTAAAAATATTGGAAACAACATCAAATTTTTACCACCAATGCCTTTTAAAAAGCTCTAAGGCGAAAACCGCCAGAGAATATTTAAAAGAACGCGGCGTAAATTCTGCAAGCATAGAAAAATTTAGACTGGGTTTTGCGCCGAAGGGATTACTGCTGCAGGCTGCATTGAAAACAGGTTATACGAAAGCTGAACTGATTGAAGCGGGAATTTTAACTACAACTCAAAAAGGCGATCTCTTTGAGTATATGTCCGATCGCCTAGTTTTTCCAATTTTTGATGCGGCTGGAAATGTCGTTGGTTTTGGCGGACGCACGCTTGACGAGACGCGCCCCCCAAAATACATTAATACGCCTGAAACTATCGTGTTTTCTAAATCAGGCGTACTATACGGTTTGTTTCAAACTCTGCCGACATTGAGAACGCAAAAAGAAAGCATCATTGTTGAAGGTTATATGGATGCGCTTATTTCATGGCAGTTCGGCATCTCGGGAGTGGTGGCTCCTTTAAGCACGGCGCTTACAGATAAACATGCAAAACTAATTTCAAGGTATTCAAATCAAACCACTGTGCTTTTTGATCCCGACCCAGCGGGACAAAAAGCAGTTAGACGGGCTTTAGAAATTTTTGAGCAAAATTCCATGGATGCAGTTGTGTCAACGCTGCCGGAAAATATTGATCCAGATCAATATTTAAATTCACATGGTAAAGAAAATTTTCTGGCATTGCTCAAAAGCACAAGGCAAGAACCAATAGACTTTTTGATAAATCAAGTTTTGAAAACTTATAATCAATCTGGGTTAAATGCGCGGATGGCGATTGTATCAGACCTTTTAAATTTTGCCGCCTGCAATCCAAATGTAAATGCGCAAATGCAGCAAATAACAAAAATTGCACAGCGATTTAATGTAGATGAAAAAGCAATAAGATATGAATTTTCTAAGTTGATAAAACAAAAAAGAATAGGCCAAGCTTCGCAAAATCAAACTCAAGCGCAAGCGCAACAAAAACCTGAGAAAGATATTTTAAATTCATTGCAGGCAAAATTTTTAAATTTACTTTTATTTAATAGAACTTTAGTAAATGAAAGCTGCGCTGAATTTTTTACCGAGGATTTATTTAAAAAGATTTTTGAAAGCTTAATATTAAAAAAAGACGATGCGCATATCATGAATACATTATCAGACGAGGAACGCCTTATTTTTACTAAACTTACGGCGTCTGATCCACGTTTTTCAGATGCGTCTAAAGCTTATAATACAATGATAAATGAATTGCAAACTGCAAAATTAAAAATGCGCTTAAATCAAATAAAACAAGAAGTGTCGCTTATGATAAACGGTAAAATTGAAAAAGATATGCAAAAACTTAAAGAATATGAAGAATTAACTTTAAAATTAAAAGGCGCTAAGGAGACGGCATTGTGAAAAAAGACAAATTTATAAACTTGATAGAACTCGGCAAACAAAAAGGTTTTCTAACTTATGAAGATATAAATGCTGAGCTGCCGGCTGAAAACATTTCAACTAAAAAAATTGAAGATCTTTTTGTGCAGTTGGAAAAAGCAAATATTAAAGTTGTTGAAAAGAAAGAAGCCAACAAAAAAACGATAAAGCAAGTTTTACCGCCAGAACAGCAAATTAAGCATGAGGGAAACGATGAGGATGTGACATCTATTAGAATGTATCTCACGGAAATGGCAAAAGTCCCCCTTTTAAAAAGAGCCGTTGAGGTTGAACTTGCAAAAAACATTAGAGAAAATGAAAAGAAATTACAGGCGATAGTTTTGGAATCTCCTATCATTATCAATGAAATAAGAAACTGGAATGAATTGATAACTCAAGATGAAATGACGGCAAAAGAGTTGATGCCAAGAGGCAGAAAGTCTAGCTCTCAATTGACAACGATGAAGTTAAAAGTTGGAAAAGTTGCAAAACAAATTAGCTCTTATGAAAAATCTTTGGGAACATTGAGAAAAACTTTACAAAACTCAAAACTATCTCAAAAAGAAACGGAAAAATATACCAAAAAAATAGAAACTACAAATACAAAAATCATAGATTTAATTTTAAGTTTAAACTTAAACCAAGATAGAATTAAAAGACTTATCAATAAAATTAAAAATACCGCCAGCAAGTTAAGCGAAGTAATGGACAGCTTAAGGCGTTTTGAAAAAAAGTATAAACATCCAGTAGATAAGCTAAGCGTTTTATTTAAAAACTTAATGCTTAAAAAGATTTCTCAAGCTAAATTTAAAAAGTTAACCGGCAACCTTGCAGCCACTATTGAAGTCGATATGCCCGAAATAGAAGCGCTGGTTGCAAAAGCAAAAGATATGCATGAGAGTTTTATTATCACCCCCGAGGAAATGCTGGAGACTGATAGAAAAATTAGAGAGCTTGAGGAAATTATTCATAGAGATAAAATGAAACTCATCGAAGCAAATTTTAGATTGGTTGTGTCCATTGCAAAAAAACATACGGGCATAAGCAATTTGGAACTTTCAGATTTAATTCAAGAGGGAAATTTAGGACTGCAAAAAGCGGTAGAAAAGTTTGAATACCGCAAGGGATTTAAATTTTCCACATATGCAACTTGGTGGATTCGGCAATCCATAAATCGCGCCATTGCAGATCAGAGCCGCACAATAAGAATTCCCGTGCATATGAAAGAGTTGATCTCAAAACTTACAAAATATAAAAAAAGAATTCAGCAAGATATTGGGCGCGAACCCACAATAGAGGAATATTCTAAGAGTTTGCATTTGTCTAGCGAAAGAGTTAGACGAATTTTGAAAATGATGCAAGAGCCGATTTCGCTTGCCGCTCCAGTTAGAGAGGAGGACGACTCAAAAGTGGAGGATTTTATTGAAGATCAAAATTCGCCGAGCCCCGTTGCAAAAACAGAACAATATCGACTGCAGCTAGAATTGAAAAAAGTTTTGCAAACTCTCACGCCGCGTGAAGCCGATATCATTAGTTTACGTTATGGCATAGGGATCGGTTATCCAAGCACATTGGAAGAAGTCGGCAAGAAGTTTGGCGTAACGCGCGAACGCGTAAGACAAATTGAAGCCAAAGCCATAAGAAAGTTGAGACATCCGTCCAGAAGCAAAGCATTGAAAGAATATTTAGAATAAAAAATAGTTTTAATGTTGAACAATCGTAATAGAAAAAAGGGGCATGGCGGTCAAACCGCCATGCCCCTTTTTAATAAAAGCGCCGTTGCCAATTAAATATTTTTCCCCTCATCCCACATTTATTAGCATTAATTTATGTCCAAAGTTTTTCACAACAACATCTCTCAATTTTGCATTTTGAGGATCTTGCAATTTTGGATCCTTTTCAATAGCGTTTCTTGCAAAATCTTTTGCAAATTCAATTATATCTGCATCTTTTAAAATATGGCCTGCCTTAAATTCCGCAAAACCATGCTGAGCTGTTCCTAAAATTTCGCCGGGACCCCGCATTTTTAAATCAGCTTCCGCAATCTTAAAGCCGTCATTTGTTTTTGTAATTATCTCAAGCCTCGCCTGAGCATTTTCATTTTTGGCGGGACCCAACAAAAAGCAATAAGCTTGTTTTGTCCCTCTGCCTATGCGCCCCCGCAATTGATGTAAAGCCGACAATCCAAAATTTGACGCATTTTCAATTATCATCACCGTTGCATTTGGAACATCCACCCCAACCTCAATAACGCTTGTGGAAATTAAAACGTCAAACTCTTTAGCTTTAAATTTTTCCATTACCTCAGCTTTTTGGGACGCCGGCATCCTGCCATGCAAAAGTCCAACTGAAAAATCTTTAAAATAACTCAAAGATAATTTTTGTGCGCTTTCAGTTGCAGATTTTAATTGCACCTTATCGGACTCATCTATGAGAGGATAAACTATATAAACTTGGCCGCCTTTTTTGATTTCGTCTATTGCAAAACTATAGGCGCGATGCTCTTGGCTATAAAAAGTTTTTATCGGCGCGCGTCCCTTTGGAAGCGCATCGATTGTAGACATATCCATTTCCCCATAAACGCTTAAAGCAAGCGCTCGCGGAATCGGCGTAGCAGTCATCATCAAGATATCCGGATTATTGGATTTTCTTAAAGCTTGCAATTTTTGTATCACGCCAAATCTGTGTTGTTCGTCCACAACTACAAATGATAAATTCTTAAACTTCACTCTGTCTTCAAGCAGAGAATGCGTCCCTACCGCAATATCTATTTCGCCGTTTTCTAAATCAGCGAGAATTTTTTCTCTCACTTTTTTTCGCATTAATTCAGAGGAGGTAATAAGCGCTATTTTTACGTCAAGCCCCGCCGTTAAAGCTTTTATATTTTCAAAATGCTGCTGCGCTAAAATTTCTGTCGGCGCTACAAACATCGTCTGATATCCATTTTCTATAGCAAGCAAAATTGCACTCAATGCAACAACAGTTTTACCGCTTCCAACATCTCCCATCAAAAGTCTGTTTGTTGGACAACTGCGGCGCATATCCTCAAAAATTTCTCTTATACATTTTTTTTGCGCATTGGTAAACTCAAAACTAAGATTATTTTTAAAGGGTGTAAGTAAAGTTTTTTTGATTTCATATTTTTGATCTTTCTGCGACAATTTTATTTTCTGTCTGGAAAGAGAAAGGGCTGTTTGTAAAATTATAAATTCTTGAGCGGCAAAGGCTCGGCGGGCGGTTTCCGCCTCTTGCAATGATTGCGGAAAATGTAAGTTGTGAATTGCCTCGCAAGCTTTTAAATTTTCAAACATTGGAGTCTGCGCTATAATATCGGAAATGTCAGGATAATCTTGGACGCAATTTTGCAGGACATACTTGATAGATTCTCTTATATCTTTTTGAGACAATGTTTCGGTAGCGGCATAAATAGGCAAAATCATTTTAAAATTTCGGGGAGGACGCGCTAAATCATCTACAATTTCATAATCTTGAGGAGTCACAAAATTAAAGCCGAAACTTCTTGTGTTTTTTGCGCAAACAT
Source organism: Elusimicrobiota bacterium (assembly GCA_031282945.1). Lineage (GTDB taxonomy): Bacteria > Elusimicrobiota > Endomicrobiia > Endomicrobiales > Endomicrobiaceae > JAITCX01. Next base: position 3,958 of record JAITCX010000066.1, on the reverse strand, counting down.
AAACAAATTTTCCAAACTCAAAATCTTTTTTTAATGCGCTAAAAGGATCAAAATTTGCATATGGATTTTTCTTTCTAAAAAAACGCAAATAAGTTTTAGCGGTGTGATCTGAAACTTCTACTTCAAACATATATAAATTATTATTAGATCTTTTTTGATATGTCTTGCCAATTTTTACAAGGGTGCAGAAACTCTCATCGCTTTTCATACGCAGACATTGATTTAGAGGTAAAATTAAATTTCTGTCTTGATATTGATAGGGAAAAAACAACATTAAGTCCGCAAGGGTTTTGACGCCAAGTCTTTCAAATGCAAAGGCTTTTTTGGGACCAATTCCTTTTATATATTGAACCTTACTTTCTAAATCCATTTGCAGCCTCTTTTAGCGATGAGATAAATGCGGATAAATAAAAAAGACAGCCATATGAGCATTAGCTCAAATGACTGTCTTTTAAAATTCAAGCAAGATATGAAATTATATCGCCTTTTGAACTTTGTTTGACTTAATGCAAGATGTGCAAACATAACCGCGTGTTTTTTTCCCATCTATTATAACTCTTAAACTCTGAAGATTTGGTCTAAAGAGCCTTTTTGACGCTTTGTGGGAATGGCTTATCGTGTTTCCTGAAGTCGATCCCTTAGCGCAAATTATACATTTATAAGACATGTTGTTTTCCTCCATATATAAATTTTTACTTCTAGATTTTCAATTTCGGGGTGACTGGATTTGAACCAGCGGCCTCACGGTCCCGAACCGAGCGCTCTAGCCAACTGAGCTACACCCCGCGCCAAAACAACTATTTAAAATTTTACAATAATATAAATTTTACCCCTGATATTTTTTTGGTTTCTCCGCTTCCTCTTGACATTTTATGCAATAACGCCCCCAAGGAATCGCTTCCAATCTCTCTTTGTTTATTGGTTTTGCGCAACACTCGCAAAAACCATATACATTTTTCTCAATTTTTCCAATAGCATCTTTTATTTCTTGCAGCGTTATATTATCATTTGCCGCAAGTTCAAAAATAAGCTCTCTTTCTACATTTTGAACAGCCGTGTCAATTTCATCCCCTACTTCCTCATTGGTTTTACTGTCAATGCTGGACTTTGTGAAATGCGTTTTGTTTAATAGCTCAGCCTTTTTTTGAATTAAAAGTTTCTTAATGTTCGCTAAACTTTTTTTATCCATAGATGCCCCCTATTTTGTTTTTAAGACGATGTACCTTATCTTAAAATAAGGCTTTTGTCAAATTTATGGCATCTTTTTTCCCAAAAGAAACAAAATTTGACATAGCTATTTTTAAAGTTCTCACATTAGCAAACTCTTAAGGCTACCATTAAAAAAACAAAAAACCTATGCTGATTAGACCTTTATTTTATCCTTTTAGCGCTAAAATTAGCATTACCACAAATCCTACAAAAAATACAATTGCCAAAATGCTCATAACCGTAAGACTGGCTCTCAGCGATTTGTTTTTAGCTTCAAGCCGCTCAATTTCTTGCCTGCTATCCCACAATGATTTTAGCTCAACAAATACGGAAAACAAAAGTTCTAAAATTCCAAATAATTTCATTATTGGCTCCTTTACTTTTTATTGACCTACAATTATTTTAAAAACTCAACGCTTCTTCTCACCTTAAATTCAGGCTGCGTTTTGCTCTCTTTTGTCAACTTATAACTATAATGAAATTCCCATTCATCCTTCTCGTAAAAATTAAAGAAAATATGCGAGATGGGAAGTTTGCCTGAATAAATTCCCCATGTCGTGTCAATGGGAATCCACTTGCCTTCCACATAAACAAAATTCCAAGCATGCCCCGCGCTGTCAAATTGCTGCGTTTGATAATCAAAGCTCATCCCAGCGGCCATCATAGACGGAATGCCGGCGGCGCGTAAAAGGTCATTGTAAACTTGCGTATAATGCTCGCAAACGCCGCTGCCTAAATTCAAAATTTCTATGGTAGACATTTTTTTGCCTGAATAATTTAAATCATATTTTATCGCGCTGTTTGTCCATTTAGCTAATTTTATATAAAGAGGACTCGTATCCTCAGGGTCGGCAAATTGAATAGAGGAAATCAATTTTTGCAAACTCGCCCGCGTATTGTCGTCAATTTTTAAAGCGTTTTCAGGTTTTAGTTTAGTCCAAAATTTATTGTCAAAATCGCTTACAACTATTGCCTCAACTCCAAACTGAATTAAAGGCGTAATTATGGAATTGCCAACCATTTCAAAAGTTATTTTATCATCTGTTTTAACGGCTTTAAAGTTTTGCGGTTCTAAATTTGACAAAAGATTGTATTCCTCAAGTCTATAACCTGCATTATTTAAATAATGCGGGAAAGTTAAAACCATGCTCTCAAAAGTATTTTTTTGTTTGATCACATCAAATTCATAAACTATCCCTACTTTCCAACGAGCTTTTCTCAAGGTAAGCCAGAAAGTATCGTTAAATCCCTGCTTAGCGATTATGCCTTGCCACGAATAAATATTGCCTTGTTTTTTAAAAGCTTCGTTTGTGGAATATACTTCCAAACTTGCAGGAACCTCAACCGTCAAAGAACCTTGCGCTCCTTGTAAAAAATTGTCAAACCAAACAAATTCATGTCTATTATATGAGGGTATAGTTTCCAATTTTTGATTATAGACAAAATCAAATTCCAAAACGCTTACGTTTTCAGGTTTAGTAAAATTAAAAGTTAATGAATTACTTATCGGATCAAATTTTGCATCAACATTTTTTACATTTAACGCTTGAGCTGATACGATTTCTATTTTTAGAGAAGGATTAAAAGAATATGCCCAATTTGCCGTATAATTCTTATCGGCATGTTCTGTTTCTTTAACCGTAATTTTTAAATGCACCTGACGCCCATCATTTGTAAATTTTACTGTTTGATATGCATTAGTAATTTGCAGTTCGGCAAAAGCGCCGCTTGCAAAAAATAATACAAAAATACTCAGTAGAAACTTTTTCATTTTCTGTAAAACCTCTTTCATGTTTTTTTACGCCAAATTTTTCTCAACCAATTTTTCAGCAATTTCCACAGCGTTTAATGCCGCTCCTTTTAAGAGATTATCAGAAACAACCCAAAAAGTTAAGCCATGATTTTTTGTGGAAATATCTTTACGTATTCTGCCGACATATGTTATTTGCATCCCTTGCGCAAAAAGCGGCATTGGATATTTATTGCTTAAAACATCATCCTCAAGTTTTACGCCAGGCGTTTTAGCTAAAATTTCTTTTGCCTTCTCAACGGAAAGTTCTTTTTGAGTTTCAATCCAAACGCTTTCGCTGTGCGCTCTAAAAACAGGAACGCGCACGCATGTGGCGCTCACTTCTATGCTGTCGTCATTCATAATTTTTTTTGTTTCGCGCGCCATTTTCATCTCTTCTTTTGTATAGCCGTTGTCTGTAAAAACATCTATATGCGGAATTAAATTAAATGCAATTTGATATTGAAATTTTTGCGCCGCCGTCATATCCTTTGCATTTGCCCAAAGTTTTATTTGCTCCGTCAACTCATCAATTCCTTTTTGGCCTGCGCCTGAAACAGATTGATATGTTGAAACTATAACTCTTTTTATCTTTGCCGCATCATGCAAAGGCTTTAAAACAACTACCATTTGAATTGTAGAACAATTTGGATTTGCTATAAGTTTTTTATCTTTTGTAAGAACTTCAGGATTTACCTCAGGCACAACCAATGGAATGTCTGGGTCTTGACGGAAAGCGCTGGAATTGTCTATTACAAAACAATTTTCCTTGACAAAATATGGGGCAAATTCTTTAGAAATTGTTGCGCCCGCGCTAAAAAGAGCAATATCCAAACCCTTGCCGCTTTCTTTTGTTAAAAGTTCAACGGAAACTTCTTTACCGTTAAAATCTATTTTTTTGCCAACAGAACGCTCCGATGCCAAAAGCCTCAAGCTCTCAACCGGAAAATTTCTATCGGC
>JAITCX010000012.1 GCA_031282945.1 Elusimicrobiota bacterium | reverse complement strand
ACACGTCTATTTTTCGCCCTATTGGCAGGCGTGTTATTGGGAGCTACAGGATTTCTCGCCCCACGCCCCCAATATTCAATTTTATGCGGTTCAATCCCATTGTTGACAAACTCTCTGTAAACCGAATCAGCCCGCCTAAATGAAATTAGGTCGTTTGCAGGGCTGTTTCCACCAACGCTGTCCGTGTACCCAATAAGTATCAGTTTCTTATAGTCATATTCCTGAATTCTCCTCGCCTCATCCGCAATGCGCCGCTTGGATTCTTCTGTCAACGTCCACTCATTAAACGCAAAATGCGCTATCACAACCGTGTAAACCCCCGGCAAAGGTTTCTTTTGATTTGTTATGTCTCTGCCGCCCTCAACAATGCGCGTTTCAAGCGCTGGGATCTGAGGCTGCTGCACAATAAACGGAACAACTTCAGGCGCGCTAACTTCAACCTTAGTCTCAGGTTGAGGCTCAACAACCGCTTGCGCCGCAGGTTGAGGAGGCTCGACAACCGCTTGGGGCGCCGCTGGCACAGGCTCGACAACCGCTTGCCGCGTCGCAGGCTCAGGCAGTGGAGCTTCCACAATAACAGGAGCGGCCGCTGGCGCTTCAGGTTCGTTTAGAACAACAGGAACTTCCTCGGGGTTAACTCTGCGCCTTAAAGGCCAAAACTGATATTGCATGTTTATGCCTGCCGCATAATTTTTATAGTTGTCGTTTAATTCAAAATTGGTCATAACGCCAAATGCCAAAGATTCCGTTGCATTAAAACTTAAGCCGAGCTTGCCGCCATAAAATAAATCTCCTAAATCATCGCTTTCTAGTTCAAAAACAATGTCATTTCCCGAGACAAAATTTGTTTTAACTCTTTGCATGCCGCTTATATTTTGACCCGCAAATCCCTCTAAGAAAAATTGATAAGAATCCGTCTGCGTTTTAAATTCCAAACCATAACGCGCTATCGTCCTAGACAAAGTCTGCGGAGCAAAATGCAAGTTTGCAAAACCGCCGTTTTCCTCCGTTATCTCTTTTGTATTTATCCAGCCGCCCTCTCCCATAATAAATGGACCGATGGCGGTTTGCGAATTTTCTTTTCCTAAATTAAACATATAATTTAATTTCGCCGCCGCATTATAACCCATAAGCGAAACTTTTCCCTCGGGATTATAAATCCTGTCAAATTTTACCTGCCTTACAACATCCGCTTTAACTTCTTTTACCCCTAAAAGCGCAATAAAATTTAAACCCTTAATTTTTATATCCCCATAAACCCCAATGCCCAAATCCAATACAGAGGCCGTGTTTCTTTGTTGTTTGAGATTTTTAGATTTTATATCCGCAAAAAGTCCAGAACGAAAATTTGCGCCCGCTAAAATATCGCCGCCTAAATTTATCCCAAAACCCTGCTCATTAAAAGCTCCTAAGGTCTGTTTTTCATTGTTGAATTCCAGTCCGTAATAATTTATATTTGTCCAAAGTTTGCGTTGCGGCATTTGCCTTATTTGGCTAAACAATATCGGCGCATTGCTGTCTACGCTTTGCGCAAAAATATTTGCATAAAAAACTCCGCTTAAAGAATCTAATATATTTTTTTGAATTGAAACTGTCCCTATATCTTTAAAAAATTCCAGCATTTGCGCTTCTTGATTTATAATATCTAAAACAACTTGCTGATTCTTGGTTAAGGTTTCAAAATCTATCGGCAGCAGCGGATAATTTGTAATGCTTAAAATATTATTTGTACTGCCAAAATCTAAATAATATTTTGTGTCATCATAAATAATATTTCCATAATTTATTTCCTCTCCTGCAAAAATTATCTCTATAGAATTTTTTACAAATAAATTCTTGGACACATTATTTATATTTAGCGTAATTCCTTCTCCAAAAACAATGGCATTGGTTGAAACAAGAATATCGCCTACGGAATTTGTAAAATCTATGTCAAACCATAACTGCGTATTTGGCTCTAAATTTAATTGCCCAACATAAAGAGCGCCGCCCGCATTTCCGTCTTTCAATGAAACCTGCGCGCCCTCCTTAACATTTATCACCGAAACTCTACTCACCGAACTTTCAAAAACAACCACCCCGCCCTCAATGGTAAAAATATTTTCAATATTTGTGCCGGCGCCCTCAGAACTTAAAGCATAATTAAAATTTGAACCGCCTTTCATTTGCGCCCCATTATTTGCCGGCCGATCTCCTCTAAAAATTGCCGTCCCTGCCCCCACTTTCTTAATTTCGCCAGACCCTTTCAAATTCAAGCCGTTTGTAAAAACCACTCCGTCAAACTGCACGCTTGCGCCGTCTAAAGAAATATCATTTGAATTGTTTATAAAACCAATATTTCCTGCAAAAGTTATTTGGCTGTTTTTTGCGCTAATGACGCCGGTATCTCCTGTAAAATTTCTAAAAGTTATATCCTTAAAGGTCACGCTAATATCGTCAAGATTAAGACCTAAATCCTTATCTTGCGGATTTTGCGCATCCAAAATAAAACCCTGACCGTTGACCGTCAGTGAATCAACCGCTAATGAATGCGACTCGTTCGTTGGCGGCTCGTCAACAATATCCAGCGGCGGCAAAATTTCATCTTTTGCATAAGTGTTTTGCACGAGCTTAACAGGTTCTCCTCCATCTGCATCCTCAAAAGCTTTTGCAAAAATATTCCATGCCCCGTCTAAAGCGTTTAATACCACATTATTATTTTCTATCCTCAATATATAACCGCGGGGAGCATAAAATGTGGAGATATCGGCCGCGGCCGGCACATTGGTAATATTAATAATTGTAATCGTTCCGCTGGAACCTCTATCTATAAGATTTATAGAAAGAGTAGAATTTGAGACGCTAAAAGCGTCAGTTAAAAATATTTGATCGGCGGTTAAATTGTTAAAGTCTACGTCAATTGCCAATTTACCGTTTAAAGTAAAATCATCCGTAACATAAAGAGTGCTAATTGCCACATCCTGCACCGCTGTATTTTGCAGAGAAATTATCGCGCCTTGGGCAACATTTAAAACTGCAACAGTTGAAATATTGGTCTCAAAAATAGCGGCGCCCTGCGAAATAACAAATGTATTTAAAATGACTGACGGATCGCCTGCAAAAATGAGCGTCCCCGCCCCTTGTTTTACAATCCGCCCATTAACATTGCCCCCGCTGCGCAAACCATTTGTCAAAAGATTTGAGCTTGAAAATATTACACTGTTTTGCCCGCTATTAAACCAT
>JAITCX010000010.1 GCA_031282945.1 Elusimicrobiota bacterium | reverse complement strand
GTTAGAAGGTTTTGTTTCTTTTGTCAAAAGAAATTTCTGTTTCTCTTTGAAAGAAAAAATTAAGTTTTAAGAGTCGTTAGTTTTTCTGTTTCTCTTTTTGTCAAAAAGAGAAAGCTATTAAACTTTTCTGTTTCTCTTTTTCAAAAGAGAAATAATTTCCAACTCTTTTTTTCAAAAGAGAAATAAAGGAGCTTTTATGAGATTAAAAGAAAAATTAGCAGTCATAACAGGATCCGCTCAGGGCATTGGCAAGGCGATTGCCGAACTCTTTGCGCAAAACGGCGCAAACGTCGTTATCTCAGACATCAATCAGGACAATGCGCAAAAAACCGCCGCTGAAATTGCCCAGAAATTCGGCGTGCAAACTCTTGCTATCGCCTCAAATGTAACAAAATTGGCCGATTGCGAAAATCTCATAAAAACCTCAATTGACAAATTCGGCAAAATAGATATACTTGTTAACAATGCAGGCATAACTAAAGATAATCTCGTTTTAAGGATGACCGAAAGCGATTGGGATGCGGTGATAGCGGTCAACTTAAAAGGCGTCTTTAATTGCATTAAAGCCAGCGCGAAAAACTTTTTAAAGCAACGCGAAGGCAGAATAATAAACATCGCATCAGTGGTCGGGCAAATGGGAAATGCGGGTCAAATAAATTATTCCGCAACTAAAGGCGGCGTTATTGCCATGACAAAAACTTGCGCTAGAGAATTTGCCTCGCGCAATATTTTGGTAAATGCAATCGCTCCCGGATTTATCCGCACTGCCATGACCGATGCTTTAAGTCCCGAGGCAAAAGAGGCTTTGCTGAGCGCCGTTCCGTTGAAACGCCTTGGCGAACCGGAGGACGTTGCAAAAGCCGCTTTGTTTTTAGCAAGCGATGATTCTTCATATATTACAGGTCAAGTTATCGCCGTCAATGGCGGCATGTATATGTAAATTTCAAAGACTATATTTGAAATTTCTCCCTGCTCTTAAGAAGCAGGATATAAAAAGAAAGGAGGCCCGAAAATGGCTGATACAGAAGTAAAATCACAGGACAGAGAATCAAGAGTTAAAGAAATTATCGTAGAACAATTAGGCGTTAAACCTGACGAAGTTACTAACAGCGCTCATTTTGTTAATGACTTGGGAGCCGATTCTTTGGACACAGTAGAATTGGTTATGGCTTTTGAAGAAGAATTTCATCTTGAAATTCCAGACGAGGATGCCGAAAAAATTCAAACAGTAGGCGATGCCATAGAATATGTAAACGCGCATGCGCAAAAAAAATAAAAAACTAATGAGGTAATGTATCCATGAAAAAGAGAATAGTTGTTAGCGGGCTCGGGATAGTATCTCCAATTGGTATAGGAAAAGACAAATTTGCTCAAAATCTGAAAGCAGGTAAATCTGGGGTGTCTTTGATAGAACATTTTGACACAAAAGATTTCTCCACAAAAATTGCAGGCGTGGTTAAAGATTTTAATCCTGAGCAACGCATCGATAAAAAGAAAATTAAGCGGATGGCTAGGTTTGCCCAAATAGGTTTTTATGCCGCCTGCGAAGCGATAGAGGATTCTAAGTTAGATTTATCTAAAGAAAATTTGTCTAGGATAGGCGTAATTACGGGAACGGGAATGGGCGGTTTAGGCGTTATGGAAGAGGAAGTCGCAACTCTTATTGCCAGAGGTCCAAAACGTGTGAGTCCATTTTTGATCCCAATGATTATCTCTAATATGTTGCCGGGAGAGATTGCTATTAAATTCGGTTTCACAGGACCGAATTATACCACCACTAGCGCTTGTTCTTCTTCAAACCATGCCTTAGGAGATGCGATGAAGGTTTTGCAGGCCGGCGAGGCGGATGTGATGATTAGCGGAGGTTCGGAGAGCGTGATAAGTCCGCTTGGGCTTGCGGGGTTTTGCTCTATGAAAGCGCTTTCGCAAAATAATGATCATCCTCAAGAAGCCTCAAGACCGTTTGATCAAAATAGAGACGGCTTTGTTATGGGCGAGGGGGCCGGGATTGTTGTGCTTGAAACATTGGAGCATGCTCAGGCGCGCGGCGCAAAAATTTATGCAGAGTTAATTGGATTTGGCGCATCGGATGACGCATATCATATAACCGCTCCCGATCCAGACGGGCGCGCCGCTATATTGGCAATGGAAGCCGCAATAAAGTCCGCCCAAATTGCGCCCCATGAAATTGATTATATCAATGCGCATGGAACGTCTACAACTTTAAATGACAAAATTGAAACTTTTGCCATTAAAAAAGTTTTCGGCGCTCATGCCAAAGACATTCCAATTTCTTCAACTAAATCTATGACAGGCCATCTTTTAGGCGGCGCGGCGGGCGTGGAGTTGATTGCGATTATTGTTTCAATACAAGGCGGATTTATTCACCCAACTATAAACTACCAAACTCCTGATCCAGAGTGCGACTTAGATTATGTTCCAAATGTTGCAAGAGAGAGGCAGATTAATATTGCCATTTCAAACTCTTTAGGATTTGGCGGCCACAATACGACGCTTGTAGTGAAAAAATATGACTGACATATCTTTGGAAAGGCTTGAGCGTAATATTGATTATTATTTTATAGAGCAGGATTTTTTGATATTGGCTCTGACGCATACTTCTTTTGCGTCAGAGTTTTCGTTAAATATGAGCAATGAGCGGATGGAATTTTTGGGCGACAGCATTTTGGGCGCTGTGGTGTGTGAATTTTTATACAGAAATTTCCCGCAATCCAATGAGGGCATTTTATCAAAGCTTAAATCCACGATTGTCTCATCTCAACATTTAAGTCTTTGGGCAAGGGAAATTTCTCTTGGCGCATTTTTGCTTCTGGGAAAAGGCGAGGACACAAAACATGCCAGAAATAGAGAGGGCTTATTGTGCGATGCGCTTGAAGCTTTAATTGGCGCAATATTTTTGGACGGCGGTTTAGAAGTCGCTAAAAAATTTATTATGAGGTTTTTGCAAAGAGATCTAAATATAGAAGTTACAGATTATAAAAGTAATTTACAAGAAATTTGTCAATCTAAGTATGCGCAATTGCCAAAATATAAATTGCTTAGGGCTACTGGTCCTGATCATAATAAATTTTTTGAAGTATCAGTTAGTTTAAAAGATAAGGTTTTGGGCGTGGGCGGGGGACATTCTAAAAAAGAAGCTGAACAAAATGCGGCGCAGCAGGCTATTGCGGAAATAAGAACTAAAAGAGTATAAATCTTTAAAATTACAAGAGTAAGGGGCAAACAAATGGAATATTTTTTGACAGAAGAAGAACAAATGATGATTGAGACGGCAAGAGCGATAGCCATTGAAAAAATGAAACCTGTACGTGAGCATTATGATGAAAAAGAAGAGTTTCCATGGGAAATAGTTAAAGAATTTGCGCAAGGCGATTTGTGCGGCGTTTATATTCCAGAGGAATACGGCGGGTTTGGAAAAGGCATTATGGGTTTGGTTTTGGTTGTTGAGGAACTCTGTAAAGTTGACGGTGCAATTGCTTTATCTTTGGCGGCCACAGCTCTCGGCACGCTTCCAATTCTCATAGCGGGAAATGAAGCTCAAAAGAAAAAATATTTACCTGATATCGCTTCCGGCAAAAAATTGGCGGCTTTTGGTTTAACTGAAGCGGGCGCCGGTTCTGATGCGACAGGGATGGCCACAACAGCTATTAAAGACGGCGATTATTATATTTTAAATGGGACGAAATGTTTTATAACAAACGGCGGCGATGCCGAGACATATACCATTTTTGCAAAGACAAATCCGCAGAGAGGAGCGCGCGGCATTTCTTGTTTCATTTTGGAAAAAGGAATGAAGGGTTTTGACTTTGGCAAAAAAGAAAAAAAGATGGGCATCAGAGCTTCGTCTACAAGAGAATTAATTTTCAATGAATGCAAAGTCCATAAAGATCAGCTGCTCGGCAAAGAGGGGCATGGCTTGATGATCGCTCAGGCGACATTGGACAATTCCCGGCCGGGCGTTGCCGCTCAAGCTTTGGGAATTGCGGCGGGCGCTTTGGATGAGGCTGTTGAATATGCCAGAAAACGCGTACAGTTTGGACAGCCTATCGCGTCATTTCAAAGCATTCAACATATGCTTGCGGATATGGCGACCGAAGTTGAAGCAGCGAGAGCTTTGCTATATGCAACGGCTAGAATGATTGATGCAAATTTAAATAAACCTCCAAGAGAGCAAAAACGTACCAGCAAAGAATCTGCAATGGCTAAACTTTTCTGCTCTGAAACAGCGATGAAAGTGACGACTAATGCAGTGCAAATTTTTGGCGGTTATGGCTATTCGCGCGAATATCCCGTTGAGAAAATGATGCGCGATGCAAAAATCACAACTCTTTATGAAGGCACAAGCCAAATTCAAAAAAATGAAATTGCATTAAACTTAATTAAAGAGTCGGCTGCAAAAGATAAATAAGAGGATAAAATGAATATTATTGTTTGTATAAAACAAGTTCCCAATACAACCGATGTGAAAATAGATCCAGAAACAGGCAGATTAAAAAGAGAGGGCGTTGAATCTATAGTAAACCCTTTTGATGAATATGCCATTGAGGAAGCGGTAAGATTTAAAGAGAAATATCCGGGTTCAACGGTGACCGCAATAAGTATGGGTCCTCCTCAGGCGGAAAGCGCTTTAAGACAAGCTATTTCTGTCGGCGTTGATAAAGGCGTTTTAGTTTGCGACAGAGTTTTGGGCGGAGCCGACACCCTTGCAACTTCATATGCTCTTTCGCAGGCCATAAAAACTTTAGGCGCTTTTGATATAATTTTTTGCGGCAAGCAGGCCACAGACGGCGATACCGCCCAAGTGGGTCCCGCGATTGCCGAAGCGCTAAATATTCCGCATGTGGCTTATGTGAGAAAGGTTGAAAGTTCCGATGGAAAAACAATAAAAGTGGAACGCTTAATGGAAGACGGATATGATGTTATAGAGACAAATTTTCCGCTTTTATTGACAGTTGTAAAAGAGATAAATACTCCAAGGCTTCCATCTCTAAAAGGCAAAATGGCTGCAAAAAAAGCGCAGATTTTAACGCTTACAGCGGCAGATATGAAATGCGATGAAAGTAGATGCGGTTTGAAAGGCTCGCCCACTCAAGTGATGAAAATTTTTACGCCTCCTCAAAGACAAGGCGGTCAAAAATTTACAGGCGGCCCCGAGGAACTTGCAAAAACTATAGTTGGCAAATTTAAAGAGATAGGAATTATTTAGGAGGACAAATGTCAAGTATAAGCGTTTTAAAAGATAAATGCGTAGGGTGCGGCCAATGCCAGCAGGTTTGTCCTTTTGGAGCGATGAGTTTGGTTGACGGCATTGCTACGGTAGATTTAAATAAATGCACGTATTGCGGTTCTTGCGTGGATGTCTGCCCAACGGCGGCTATAGTTTTAAAAAAAGATGAAGCCAAAGCGGGAATAGACAAAGCTGATTATAAAGGCGTTTGGGTTTACGCTGAGCAGCGGCATGGCGAAATTTCAGGCGTGGTTTTTGAACTTTTAAATGAGGGGAAAAATCTCGCTAAACAATTAAATGTTCCGTTGTCTTGCGTGCTTATCGGCCACAACATTAAAGATAAAGCCGCTGATTTAATTAAGCGCGGGGCGGACAAAGTTTATGTATGCCAAGATCCAATTTTAGCTGAATTCCAAGACGATCCTTATAGCGGCATTTTAACTCAGCTCATTCAAAAAGAAAAACCTGAAATAGTTTTAATGGGAGCCACAAATATCGGCAGATCTTTTGCCTCAAGGGTTGCCGCAAGAATTTCTACAGGTTTAACGGCGGATTGCACGGCTTTAGAAATTGATCCCGAAACCAGAAATTTGCGCCAGACGCGCCCGGCTTTTGGCGGCAATATTATGGCTACAATTTTAACGCCTAATCATCGACCGCAAATGGCGACGGTTAGACATAAAGTTTTTAAAGAGGCAAAAATAGACGAGAATGCCAAAGGCGAAATAATTGATTTTACCGCCGATATGTCTAAAATTTTAAACCGCACAAAATTTTTGCAATTTGTAAAAGATGAAACTTCGCATATAAATATTGCAGATGCGGATGTAATCGTTTCAGGCGGCAGAGGCGTTGGCGGAAAGGATGGGTTTAAACTCATAACGGAATTTGCAGATCTCTTGGGAGCCGCTGTCGGCGCATCCAGAGCCGCTGTAGATTCTGATTGGATTGCCTATTCTCATCAAGTCGGACAGACGGGAAAAACGGTCGCTCCAAAAGTTTATATCGCCTGTGGAATTTCAGGTCAGATTCAACATTTGGTGGGGATGAGTTCGTCAGACGTAATAATTGCGATAAATAAAGATCCGAGTTGTCCAATGATGCAAATTGCAACGTATTCACTGGAAGGGGATCTCTTTGAAATAATACCGCAGATCATAAAAGAAATAAAGGCTAGCCGCTCTTAAGCGGCTGGCTTTTTTATTTTTGGAAGGGAAGTTTTAAATGTTGAAAAGTTGTCCGGAGGGCGCTTTGTGAAAAATCTTTTATTACATGTTTGCTGCGCTCCTTGCGCTAATTCGGCTCTTAAAACATTAAACAATGAATTTAATATTTCTTTTTATTGGCACAATCCAAATATTTTTAATTTTGAGGAATATTCAAATAGAAAAAATGCCGCTATAAATTTTGCTAAGGAAAATGGTTTTGATTTTTTTGAGGATGAAACTTTTGTCTACGACTATGAAAAATGGAAAGCTGAAAGCCATGAAGTTTGTTTAAATTGTTATGAAATTAGATTAAATAAACTCAAAGCGTTTGCGTGTCAAAAGGGATTTGATTATTTTTCAACTTCTTTGCTTTCTAGTCCATATCAAAAGCATGATCTTATAATAGAAATTTGTAAAAAATTAGAAAAAGAGAGTTCCTCTAAATTTTTATATCGGGATTTCAGGAAGTTTTTTTACGAGGGCAAAAACGCCCTAAAGGCAAAAGGCTATTATATTCAAAAATATTGCGCCTGTAATAAATCTTATAAAGAAAGATTTGCAAAAAAATTAGATGAAAATTAAGAAGATTCTCTATTCATTTTTTATTGTTATAATTTTTTCATTAGACCTCTTTGGGCTGGAAGCTGTCAATCCTGAGGTGCGCGTTGGGTTGATGCAAAATGTGAAAACTTTTAGCGTGTCTGCAAAACAACGTTTTTGGATTGTAGACAGCAAAGGTCAAAAAATTACATACTCAAAAAATTCCAATATCAAATTTTCTTTTTCAAACAATGTAGCTGTAGGCGCAAAAAAAGCTATGAGTTTGCCTTTGACGATTGTCAGTAAAGGCGATATTTCCATAAACGGAAAATATTATCATGGCAGTTTTGAAATTTTGCGGGCAAAAAGCGGCGTCACCGTTGTAAATATTATTGACCTTGAGGAATACGTGAAGGGCGTTGTTCCAAAAGAGGCGATGCCCAATTGGAAATTGGAAGCGTTGAAAACGCAGGCTGTGATAAGCAGAAGCTGGGCTATTGCAAATTTAGACAAACATAAAAATGACGGCTTTGATATATGCGCCGATCCGCATTGTCAGGTTTACGGCGGAGCGGATGTTGAAACGCCAAACACCGACGAGGCGGTTAAGCAGACGCGCGGGCAGGTTTTAATTTTTGACGGCAAAATTGCAAACGCCTATTATTTTTCAAATAGCGGTGGGTTTACAGAAGATCCAAATTATGTTTGGGGTCATACCAAAACCCCTCCATATTTAAAAGCTAAAAAAGATCCATATTCAAAAAATGAGCCGAATTTTAACTGGGAATTTTCTATTGGGATGGACGCATTGAGAAATAAATTTAATTTGGGCAAAATTTCAAGCATAAAACCGCAAGGCAAAACCGCCTCGGGCGCGCCGCGTGAAATTGTCATAAAGCATTCTAAAGGCACAAAGACAATTACGCCCGTTCAGTTGAGAACGACTTTAGGCCAAACAAAAATAAAAAGCGCTTTTATAACAAGCATTCAACAAAGCGGCACTAATTTTATTTTTAAGGGCAATGGTTTCGGCCACCGCGTTGGGCTTTCGCAGTGGGGGGCAAAGGCGATGGCGGAACTTGGGAAAAATTATAAATCCATTTTGCATTTTTATTATCCCGGCACAAAAATTGAACAATTAAAATATGAGTGATATAAAAGCGTCAGATAATAAATTAAATAATTTAAATGCCGAGCAATTGGATTTGCATTTGGAAAATTATTTTTATGAAATTCCCAAAAGTTTAATTGCGCAAAAACCTACTGATAAACGTGGGGATTCTAGGTTATTTGTTTTAGATAAAAAATCCGCTAGTTTTACGCATAAAAAATTTAGCGATATAATTGATTATTTTGATGAAAACGATTGTTTAATTATAAATAGCGCAAAGGTTGCGCCGTCTAGGATTTTTGGCAAAAAGGCGACCGGCGGCAAAGTTGAACTTTTGCTTATAAAACCAAGTTTAAAAAAACAGGGTGGAAATATTTGCTATGAAGTTTTATTGAAACCGGCTTTAAAAATTGGAACGGAAATATTTTTTGAAACAAATTTAAAATGTAAAGTGTTGGAGAAATTATCGGACGGGGCAAACATTGTAGAATTTGACCGTCCCGACATAACAGATTTTTTGATGCATTTCGGCATTATGCCGCTGCCTCCTTATATAGACAGAAAAAGCGCGCAGGAGCTGGCGCAATTAAGCGATTTTGACAAACAGCGTTATCAAACAGTTTATGCTAAAACAAGCGGTGCGATTGCCGCTCCAACGGCTGGCTTGCATTTTACCAAAGAAATTTTAAACGCTTTAGAAAAGAAAGGCGTTGTCATAGCGGACATCACTTTATTGGTTGGGTGGGGGACTTTTAGGTCTATAACTTCTTCTCAAATAGACCAACATAAAATGCTGCCCGAATCTTTTTGTATAGACGATAAAGCGGCTGATATAATAAATGAAGCGTTAGCTAAAAATAAGAGAATAACTTATGTTGGCACGACCTCGGCGCGCGCTTGCGAGAGCGCCGCAAAGAAAACAGGGTTTATAAATGAGAGGGGAAAATTTCAAATTAAACCGCTTTCAGCTGATGCCGATATTTTTATTTATCCCGGCTATAAAATTAAAATTGCAAATAGGCTTTTGACAAATTTTCATCTGCCTTGTTCCACTCCTTTAATGCTTGCAAGCGCTTTTTGCGGGCGCCAGTTATTGCTTGATGCGTATAGAAAAGCGGTAGACGAAAGGTATCGTTTTTTTAGTTACGGCGATGCAATGTTTATAAAATAAATACACAAAATAAAAATACAAATGGAGATCAACATGTTTGCTAAACTTAAAAAGCGGATTTTGGGAAATGTCTTTG
>JAITCX010000005.1 GCA_031282945.1 Elusimicrobiota bacterium | reverse complement strand
AGCAATATCGGCATTTTCTTTTATAGCCGACGCGTATAAAAGCTCATAATAATTATCCTCAATCCAATCATCGCTGTCAACAAATCCAATGTATTGCCCCTTGGCAATATTTATTCCCGCATTTCTTGAGGCGCTTACCCCTTGATTTTGCTGATCTATCAAAACAATTCTTTTATCTTTTCGGGCATACTCTTTTAAAATTTCTAAATTGCCGTTGGTAGAACCGTCATTTACTAAAATTATTTCAATTTCTTTTAAAGTTTGATTTATTATGCTTTCTATGCATTTTTTTAGATCTTCGCAAGGCGTATTGTAAACTGGAACTATTACAGAAATTTTTGGTATCAATCCCCCGCTCCTTTTGTGTTAAAATAAATAATTAAATTATTAAACAGATTATAATTATTAAGGCTAAACCCATGACAACATACTGAAGGCTCTGATATCGTTTTCTATATTTTATTGTCCTAGGAGACCAAAGTCCTTGAGCCTCTTTAAACATTTCATAAAGATAACTGCTTGTAAAAATATCCTCTAAATATTCGGTAGGCTCTATCCCTTTTTGTTTGAAAATATCAGTTTTATCCGTGCTAATATATAAAATTAGATTTTGTCTTATTTCCCAACTAATAAATGGAAAATTCCATATATCCTGCCTAAAAATATCAAAACTTAAAAAGTTTTTTTGCGCAAAAAGAGATTGATAATATCCTTGCGGTCTTGCAAGTTTGCCGCCGTCATAAAGAGCGCAGACAGCGCAAAATAAAATAGTATCGCTTGTTTTGGTAAGAGTATCAATGGTTTGAGAAATTTCTTGAGGGGTAATTTTTGAGACGTCAATAAATGCAATAGCTAAATCAAATTTTTGATTTAACTCTTTATTAGCTTCAGGTAAGTTAAAACAATAATTTAATTGATCTAAAGATTTGGAAAATATTTGCGCAAATTGATTTTTATACGCGTCTCCATTGCCGCCTATTTCAATTACAGAATTTATATTTGTTATATATCTCTTTAAAATTTTAAAAATTATTCTTGCGCTTAAATTTGCATTAGGCCTATACTGGCGAAAAGAACGAAAAGGTTCAAAATTTTCGTCCCACATTTTTTCTAAAGCTCTATGCTTTTTTTTGTTATTTATAAATTTATAAAATTTTTCAGTGTCGCCTGCTAAAATATAATTAAAAACTTTAGAGGGATATCGGCGCATAAGCATTTGGGCATATTTAAAAGAATTAAAAGTTTTAGAAAATTTCTGAAAATAATTTACATATTTGTGGGTTTTCCAGCATGGCCAATTTATTATAAATCCTAGAAAAAATCTTAAACTGCATTTTATAACTTTTGGACTTTCATCAAATGTATTGTAAAAATCTATAATGCGTTGTCTTGCGGCGGAGAGATCCATATAATATTTGGCTTCGGGATTTGAGCATTCTTCGTCTTGCGCTTTTTTTGTAACATTATAATTATGTTCCCTGCGGTAATAATATAGACAAGAATCTACAAAAACTTCTTTATTGGAAAACATAAGAGCTTTGAAATTAAATATTGTATCCTCGCCCCAAACCCAATGCAGTTCAAATGTAAGATTGTTTTTCTTAATGATCTCTCCTCTAAACAATCTATCCCAAACGCACATTCTAAAATTTTCTTCCAAGAACGGTTCTTCAGCAGTTTCCATCCATAAAACATCTTTTGCAATTGCAATATCAGCATTTTCTTTTTTTAGAGCATTATATAGGAGTTCATAATAGTTATCCTCAATCCAATCATCGCTATCAATAAATCCAATACACTCCCCCTTAGCAACGCGCAGACCCGAATTTCTTGAACCGCTCAATCCCAAATTTTCTTGATTAATGATGATAATTCTTTCATCTTGTTTAGCATAATCTTCAAAAACTTCTAAACTGTTATTTGTGGAGCCGTTATTTACTAAAATTATCTCAATTTCTTTTAAAGTCTGATTTATTACGCTTTCTATGCATTGCCTCAAATGCTCTTCTTGCGTATTATGGACAGGGACTATTACCGAAACCTTTGGAAACATTATTTGCTCCTTTTCTTAACGTTTAGGTTACTTATTCTATCAAATTAAATTCACAATATGTAAAATATGTAGAAGTAGCGATAATATAGCTGAAAAATGGTCGCCGTTTTTGACTTTGAAAATAATCAAGCGCCGTTAAAATGACGCGTGATTGTCTTAGTTTTTTGCCGTTAATTTTCTGTTTCTCTTTTTTAAAAAGAGAAACATGTTTTTAAGTTTTGTTTTAAAAAATCCCAACTCTTTTCCAAAAGAGAATTATAAAAAGGAGGACTTATGTTCGAAAGTATCAGAATTGTAGAAAGCGTAACGGATTGGAAAGAGGCAATAAGAGAATCTTCAAAACCTTTGGTTGAGCATGGCTATGTCAAACCCTCATATGTGGACGCTATGATAGAAAGCGTTGAGGAATTTGGTTTTTATGTTGTGCTTACAGACGGCGTGGCAATGCCTCATGCGAGATCGGAAAAAGGAGCGATTAAAACCGCAATTGCTTTTATGAAACTAAATAAACCTGTATTATTTGGGGATAAAGAAGTATTTTTAGTTTTGCCATTGTCCGCCCAAGATAATGAAACGCATATGGAATATATGATAAAAATGGCTGATTTTTTAGATAATCCCGAGAGAATCCAAAAAATAAAACATATGAAAACGGTAGAGGAAATTGAGGCATTTTTAAAAGAACAAAACTTTGCCTAAGAAACAACCGCCGCTTGTTTTTTAGGTAAACAATGCCAAAACAGAAAACATTTAAAAGGGATGCTCCCCAAGCATCCCTTTTGTTTTTCTATTTTGGACAAAAATAATTTAGATTTTTATGAGATTATATTTTCTCGTCCCAAGCCCCAATTTCTGCGCATGTTCTAGTTGGGTTGTCCAGTCCGTCATAGGATGCAGATCTTTAAAATGATCGCCTGTAGTTTGCGGTTTATCGTATAGGCATGACCCTTTTAAAACAGGAGCGGCGTTTACGGCATCGCAGCAGGCTTGGTCTATTGCCACAGGATCAAAAGAAGCGAACATCCCAATATCATCTACTATCGGAACGTCGTTTTCCGCATGACAATCGCAGCAAGGCGAAACGTCCATTACAAAACTTATGTGAAATGCAGGGCGTCCCCGCACAATTGCCGCAGTATATTCTGCAATTTTATAATTTAAGATCTCGCAAGTCTCATCCCCAGCGGCCTCAATTGCATCTTTAGGACATACCCCTATGCATCTTCCGCAGCCGACGCATTTATTTTGATCTATGCTGGCTTTTTTGTTTTTTATGGTGGGCGCATCATGAGCGCAAATTCTTACGCAAGCCCCACAGCCAATACAGCGTTCCTGATTAACGCTCGGTTTTCCAGCGCTATGCATTTCCATTTTCCCAGCTCTTGAGCCGCCCCCCATTCCCAAGTTTTTTAAGGCGCCGCCAAAACCTGTCATCTCATGACCCTTAAAATGAGTTAACGAAATGACAATATCGGCATCCATTAAAGCGCGGCCGATTTTTGCCTGCTTAACATAAGTTCCATCGGGCAAATCCACCAGCGTTTCGTCCGTGCCTTTTAAGCCGTCGGCAATTATTATATATGCGCCTGTTGAAAATGGACTATAGCCGTTTAAGTATGCGGCATTTAAATGGTCTAGCGCATTTTTTCGCTGCCCAACATAGAGAGTGTTTGCGTCAGTTAAAAATACTTTCCCGCCGTTTTGCTTAATTAAATCCACTATAACTTTTGAAAAGTTTGGGCGGAGAAAAGCTAAATTCCCGGGTTCGCCAAAATGAATTTTTATAGCGGAAAATTTTCCATTAAAATCAATTTTGTTAAACCCAGCTTTTAATACTAGCCTTTTTAATTTGTCTAAAAGATTTTCGGAAAGCGTTGTGTGGAAATCCGTAAAAAATACATCTGAGGTTAAATTAGCGTCTTTTTGTGTCATTTACAACTCCTTAAAGTTTGATGATAAATAAAACAACTAAACTTTAAGAATATACATTTATTTAAAATTTCATACAAGACGTAGCGGCGGCCTTTTGTAAAAAAGCTGTGGAAATTATTTCTCTTTTTCAAAAGAGAAAAATGTCTTGTCTTTAGTTTTGGTTCTTTTTCAAAAGAACCCCCCTGCCCCCTTTTTTGACTACTCATATAAATTTTGATATGATAATTCCTCTAGCAAACTACACTATGGAGATACAAAAATGAACTATGCAATTGTAAAAACAGGCGGTAAGCAGTATAAAGTCCAAGAGGGCAATAAAATTGTTGTAGAAAAATTGCCTGCAGAAGTCGGGCAGGAAGTTTCTTTTGACGATGTGCTTTTAATTTCCGATGGCCAAAGCGCTCAAATCGGCTCGCCTACAATTTCAGGCGCAAAAGTCGTGGCCAAAGTCATAAATCAAAAAAGAGCGCCGAAAGTTTTAATATTTAAAAAACGTCCCAAAAAAGGTTATAAAAAATTGCAGGGACATCGTCAGTATTTAACTGAAGTTGAAATAACAAAAATTAACATTAAGTAATTATTATAAGTAAGGAGAAAAAATATGGCTCATACCAAAGCGCAAGGTTCTTCAACCAATGGCAGAGATTCGCATGGCCAAAGGCTAGGCGTGAAAATTTTTGGCGATCAAAAAGCTAAAGCAGGCTCAATAATTGTTCGGCAAAGAGGCACGAAATATCATCCCGGTTTAAATGTTGCAATGGGTAAGGACAATACCCTTTTTGCATTAGCCGCTGGCACTGTAAAATTTACAAGAGCCGCCGGCGATAGATGTATTGTCAATGTTGTTATATAGCATAAGCGAATGTTTGTAGATAAAACTCATCTTGAACTTATTGCCGGCCGCGGCGGGGACGGCTGCATTTCTTTTAGGCGGGAAAAATATGTCGCCTACGGCGGTCCAAACGGCGGCAACGGCGGTAAAGGCGGGAGTATTTTTTGCAAGGCCGCCGCTGGGAAAAATACCTTATTAGATTTATCTTACAAAACTAAAATTAAAGCTGAGGACGGCGTAAAAGGTTTGCCAAATGACAAAACAGGCAAATGCGGCCGCGACACAATTATTGAAGTTCCGCAAGGCACGCTCATTTATAAAAACGGCGAGTTATTGGCGGATTTATCCGAAAACGAACAAACCGTTTTAGTTGTTGCAGGCGGTCGAGGCGGGCGCGGCAACGCTTCTTTTAAAACGCAAAAATGGACGGCTCCCCGCATTGCCGAAAAAGGCCAAGACGGCGAGATCGCCCAGATAGATTTAGAGCTTCAACTTATTGCCGATATTGGTTTAGTCGGTCTTCCCAATGCAGGCAAGTCCACGCTTCTTTCCAAAATTTCTGCAGCAAAACCAAAAATCTCAAATTACCCATTTACAACTTTAACTCCAAATTTAGGCGTAGTAGATTTTAGGGGCAAACGTTTTGTCATTGCTGATATCCCCGGCATTATAGAGGGAGCGCATACGGGCAAAGGGCTTGGCTTAGAATTTTTGCGCCATATTAGGCGGACAAAAGTTTTAGTTCACATAATTGACGCAAGCGGTTTTAATGCCGACGATCCTTATAAAAATTATCAAACTATAAATAAAGAGTTAAAAAAATATTCAAAGTTTTTAGCTAAAAAAAATATACTCATTGTCTTAAATAAAATGGATTTGCCCGATAGCCAAAAACATCTTAAAACTTTTTCTAAAAAGTTGAAAAATAAAAAAATAGTTGCAATTTCCGCCGCTACCTCCTCAGGTTTGGATGATTTGCTTTTGGAAATGGTCAAAATGTTAAATAAACCGATAGAGTTAAATCCCGAGCAGGAAATAAAAGCGGTTGCTGTAAAAAAATATATTTATGAGCCTGATTTTGTCATTAAAAAGAAAGACGGAATTTTTGTAGTCAGCGGTAAAAAAATAGAAACGCTCACGCAAATGACAAAGTTTAACGCTGAGGATGCGCTTAGACGCTACCAGAATATTTTAAAAAAAATGGGCTTAGAAACAGAACTGGAAAAACAGTCTATAAAAGTTGGAGATGTTGTTAAGATAGGCGATTTTGAGTTTGTTTATTCAAAATAATAGGAGTAGAGATGGGGCAGATTGGACAGGACAATAAAGTAAAACTTTTTTGCGGTATAATTTACGGCGATGAAAAAATTAAGGCGCAGGCTTTCGAAAAGCTCATACAAAAATTTGGCGAAATAGATTTAGAAAGTCCGACAATTCCTTTTGATTATACTTCGTACTACAATGCTGAAATGGGGTCAAACCTCAAACGTATGTGGATCTCGTTTAAAAATTTAATCTTTTCAGGCGGACTTGCCGACATAAAAATTTTTACAAACGATGTAGAACAAAGCTTTGCGGACAATTCCAACAGAACTATAAACATAGATCCCGGCTATATTAGCGCGGCCAATGTTGTTTTAGCGACAACGAAAGATTATAGCCATAGAATTTATCTGGACAAAGGAATTTACGGCGAGATAACTACAATTTATAAAAAACCTCAAGGATTTATAAAATTGCCATGGTCGTATCCCGATTATATGTCCGAGACGGCTCGCAATTTTTTATTGAAAGCCCGCGGTATTTTTTTGGAGGATTTGAGGCTTGCAGTTAGATAGGAGGATGATTTTGTTTTTAATTATAGCTTTAGCGGTTTTCTTTTTAGGCCACATTTATCTTGCTTGGCGTATAAATTGGGGATTTTCAATAGTAAAACCATATACATATATTATATACGGCTTTTTTTTATTGATGGCTCTTACAATGCTTGCCACGCAGTTTGGGATGAGAAACGGTTTTTTGCCGATAGTAAATAAGATTGCGCCCATTGGTTTTTTCTTAATGGGTTTTTTCGCGCTTGCAATTTGCGTTTTTATTTTAAATGATATTCTAAATCTTATAAACTTCTTGATATTTAAGATAAAAATGTTTAAATTCTATTCAACTGTTGTAGCGGTAAGTTTAACGGTTTTAGCTTCAATAATAGCCTGCATAAATTTTTCTTATTTTTTAGATTTAAAAGAAGTTCGTATAAAAGTTTCAAATTTAAATGTCCCGCAGTACCGCATAGCTTTAATCGCGGACATTCATATAAATAAATATACAAAGCCTGAGAAAATAAATAAAATTTTTGATAGGGTATTAGAATTAAATCCCGACATGATTATTATTGCAGGCGACATAATAGACACCGACATAAATGCAAATGATAAATATTTGGAATACGGTTTTACAAAGTTGACAGCGCCTGACGGAGTTTTTGTTATCAGCGGCAATCATGAATATTATACAGGCATTAAAGTTTTTTATGATATGTTTGCAAAACTCCCCAATATAAAAGTGTTAAACGATGAAAATGTTTTAGTTGACAATAAAATAAATATTGCGGGAATAAACGATATAAATTATCATAATCCCGAGTTAATTTGGAAAGTTTTAGACACTGCGGATCCAAAATATCCAACGGTTTTTGTAAGCCATAGACCTGATAGTTTTGATTTTAGCGCCGCTTTAGATCGCGAAATAGTGCAACTTTCAGGCCACACTCATGCAGGGCAGATTCCCCCTGTTTGGATAGTAATTAAATTTTTTATGAAATATTGGTACGGCGTTTATACGCAAGCTCAAAGCACAATGTATATAACTTCTGGGGCAGTTGGTTGGGGACCGCCTATGCGGCTTTTTAATTGCTCAGAAATTGCCCTAATTATTTTAGAGCCAAAATAAAATTAACGCTAAAGGAGCAAATATGAAAAAACTAGAGATCATCATTCGACCCGATAAATTAGAAGCGCTTAAATCAATTTTAAACAGCCATTGCATAGGAGGCATAACCGTAACAAGCGTTATGGGATGCGGCAAACAAAAAGGAGGGTTGACATCCAGCGGGCCTAAAGGATTTAAAGGGTTGAAAGTAGCGGGCATGAATTTATTGCCTAAAGTGCAGGCGGTTACGGTTGTGGACGATGAGGAAGTAGCTGAAATTTTAAATATTATTCATGAAAAAATTTCCACAGGAAAAGTTGGAGACGGAAAAGTTTTTATTAGCAATATAGAAGACGCCATGCGTATAAGAACAGGCGAGCGTGGCAAAAAAGCCATTTAGCCAAATTAAGCAAATAATTTTTATTGCCTTTTTTAATTTGTTTTGTAAGGGAGTAAAACACAATGGAAATTCAAACAGAAACGCTTAAAGAACCGCCGGATGCAGGTAAAAAGAAGGTAATAGTTGACTTGGTAAAAGTCAACAAGTTTTATGGTTTAAACCATGTTGTAAAAAATTTAAATCTCTCTATTTATGAAAAAGAATTTTTGTCTATACTCGGTCCGTCAGGGTGCGGCAAAACTACAATTTTACGACTCATAGCCGGTTTTGAACAAGCCACTTCAGGCGAAATTTTTGTAGAAGGTCAAAACATTAAAGAGAAAGAACCGTTCCAAAGAAATGTAAATACTGTTTTTCAAAGCTATGCATTATTTCCGCATATGACTGTTTACGACAATATTGCCTATGGCTTAAAAATGAAAAAAGTTCCAAAAGATGAAATAAGAAAGCGGGTGGCAAAAGCCATCACAATGGTGAGGCTTGAGGGTTTTGACCTGCGCTATCCCGTTCAACTTTCAGGCGGCCAAAAACAGCGCGTTGCAATTGCCCGCGCAATTATAAATAATCCCCGCGTTTTGCTCCTAGACGAGCCACTGGGCGCTTTGGACATGAAGCTGCGCAAACAAATGCAAATAGAACTCAAGAGTTTGCAGGCATATTTAGGAATCACTTTTGTCTATGTCACGCATGATCAAGAAGAAGCTTTAACCATGAGCGACAGAATTGCCGTTATGAATGCGGGCATTTTAGATCAATGCGATAAACCTGAGGAAATTTACGACAGGCCTGCCACTCGTTTTATTGCAGATTTTATAGGCGAGACAAACTTATTTGAATGCGTTGCGGAACTTGAAAAAGACGGCATAGCTTATTTGTATTGCGAGGCGGGCGATTTGCTTGGCAAGAGCGAAGGTTATGATCCAAATGAAATTGTCTATGTCAGCGTTAGACCTGAAAAAATGAAATGCTCGCCTGCTGCGGTGGATGGATTTTCACTGGGCGGCATTGTCAGGGAAAACATTTATCTAGGCAACATTATAAAAACTATTATCAACTTGACAAACGGCCAAGCTATAAAAATCAATACGCCGGTGGGGGCTAAAATCCCGCAGGCTGGAAGCGTTCAGTATGTCTATTGGGATATAAAAGACGCTGTGATGATCTATACGCCCTCTGTAAATAAAATTATAGAGCAGTTAAGCGCGACCAATATTCCCATTGGGCAAACGAGGGTATGAGCATGGGCGGAGCCGTTTTTAAGAAAAAGAATATTCCGCTTTTTGCGATGATCTCGCCTGTGACGGCATGGCTTATTGTTTTGATAGCTATTCCTTTAGTTTACATTTTGGCTATAAGTTTTTGTTCCACAAATGCCGATCACAATATTGCTTTCCACTTCACGCTAAAAAATTATATCCGCCTTTTTGATCCAACAATTTTAGGGATCTACTCAAACTCTTTAATTGTCTCCATATTGAGCACGGCTTTCTGCATTTTGCTGGCCTATCCTTTCGCCTATGTTTTAGCAAAAACCACTCCCTTTAAAAAAACTTTAATGATGATATTTTTGATGCTTCCCTTTTGGACAAATTCGCTTATCCGCCTCTATAGTTGGCGCACGCTGCTTGGCAAAAACGGATACATCAATGAATTTTTAGTTTATATCGGGTTAATTGACGCGCCGCTTGAGATGATGTTTACGCGGGGGGCTGTGATTTTGGGTATGGTTTATACATTGCTGCCGTTTATGGTTTTGCCGATTCATACGGCGATAGATAAACTGGATACAAGTCTTATTGAAGCTTCAAAAGATTTGGGCGCAAATTTTTGGCAGACCTTTAAAAATGTGATTTTGCCGCTTACGGCTCCGGGCATTTTTGCAGGTTCTATCATGGTATTTATTCCTTCATTGGGTTTCTTTTTTGTGTCGGATTTAATGGGCGGCGGCAATAATCAAATAATCGGCAACTTAATTTCTAGACAGTTTAAAGAATCGTATAATTGGCCTTTTGGGGCTACGCTTTCAATAATGTTGATAGTTTTAACGATAGTCTGCGTTAGGCTATACACAAAATCGGGCGGAAAATTAGACGAACTGGGAAATATATGAGAAATCATTTATTGAAAAAATCTACAAGACAAAAATTTTTATCGCGCGCTTTTTGCGCTTTAATTTTCATTTTTTTATATGCGCCGATTGCGGTGGTAATTTTATTTTCTTTTAATGTTTCTCGGCGCAACATTTTATTTGAAGGCTTTACTTTTTCATGGTATAAAGAAATGTTTTCAAACGGACCTCTCTTAGAATCTTTTGCAAACACGCTTATTGTGGCTGCCTCCAGCACTTCGCTTGCGGTGGTAATCGGCGTCTTGGCGGCGGTTGCAATGTTTAGGTATAAATTTAAGGGTAAAGGATTTATTGATGCAATGTTATATGTGCCGGTAGTCATTCCTGAAATTGTTTTAGGCATTTCGCTTTTAGCGTCTTTTGCAATTGCGAGCATCCCCTTGGGACGCATAACCTTAATAATTGCGCACACCACATTTAGCATTCCTTTTGTTGTTTTTACGGTGCGGGCGCGGCTTGCAGGTTATGACAAATCCGTTGAGGAAGCGGCCATGGATTTGGGGGCAAACCGTTTGCAAGTTTTAACGGGCATAACAATTCCAATAATTTTGCCGGGCATCATTGCAGGGGCGGTTTTGGCTTTTACATTGTCAATAGATGATTTCATCATCAGTTTTTTTACTACGGGATCAAAGAGCATAACCTTCCCATTAAAAATTATGGAATCGGTGCGTTCAGGGATAAGACCGGACGCGTATGCGCTTTCGTCTATAATAATGCTTGTAACTTTTATAGTTGTAGTTGTAAGTCAGTTGATCGCATATAGGACGTCAAAAAAGGAGAAATTATGAAAATTGTCACAAAAATTTTTTTGTTTTTTGTTATAGCGGCATTGGGGTTTTTTGCAATTGCCTGCGGCTCAAAAAAGGTAAATAACGGCGAGGTCAATGTTTTTATTTGGACCGAATATATTCCTGAAAGCGTCATAGAAGCATTTCAAGACGAGACAGGCATAAAAGTAAATTTGGCGACTTATTCGTCTAATGAGGATATGCTCAGCAAAGTTAAAGCCAGCCAAACAAGCGTTTACGACATTGCGGTTCCAAGCGACTATATGGTAAAAAGAATGATAGCGGAAGGTTTATTGAGCGAGCTTGACGGTGCGAGTTTGCAGAATTTTTCCAATTTAGATGCATCTTATTTAAACAGAGATTTTGATCCTAAAAATTTATATTCCGTTCCTTTTATGGCTGGGGTTGCGGCGGTAGTTGTAAATAAGACTATGGTAAGTGAGGAGATTACGACATTTTTTCAATTGCTTGAGCCGAAATATAAAAATTCTATAGTTGTCTTAGACGATTACCGAGCGGTTATTGGAGCTGTTGCAAAAAGTTTAGGTTATTCTTTTAATACAACAAGCCCAGCGGATCTCAAGAGAGTTGACTCTGCAATGGCTTTGCTCAAACCCAATGTGAAATTACGCGACAGCGATTCGCCAAAGACTGCGATGTTAAACGGCGAGACTTCCATAGGGTATATGTGGGCGGCGGAAATTGCGATTGCCATGCAAGAAAAACCCGACACATTTGAAGTTGTTTTCCCAAAAGAAGGCGCATATTTATTTATAGACAATTTCGTAATTTTAAAGAACGCTAAAAATTTTGAAAATGCAAAAAGGTTCATTGAATTTATTTTGCGTCCAGAAATCAGCGCTCAAATTTCCGAGCAATACCCCTATGTAAATCCTAATAAAGAAGCGTTGAAATTATTGCCCGCTTCTTATTTAGACAATCCCGCTTCAAATGTTCCGCCTGAAGTTTTCAAAAATGGAGAATTCATAAAAGATGTTGGGCAGAGCATTGAAATTTACGATGACATTTGGACTAAATTTACACGGTAAAAAATTATAGAGGCGCTATTATGAGCACAATGGATATAGAAAAAGCTAAAGAATCTTTAGACAAGGCATTAAATTATATTACCAGCCAGAGTTTTAGCCAGACGCAAAAAGATGAAATTAAAAAAGATGCGGTGGATAATTTTAATAAACATTTAAATCCCGGTTGGCTTAAATATAGGAAGGGAATGTCTACGGACGAAACTTTTATAGAATGGAAAGACTATGGTTCGCGTTTTACTGATTTAAACGGTCAAGAATTTATTGATTTTTTAGGGGGATTTGGGATTTTCACTTTTGGGCATCGCAACCCTGAAATTTTAAAATACGTTAAAGCGCAGCTAGATCATCAGGCATTGCATTCTCAAGAATTATTAGATCCATTGCGTGGTTATTTAGCGCAAGTTTTAGCAAGCATCACGCCGGGCGATCTGCAATATTGTTTCTTTACAAACGGCGGGGCTGAAGCTGTTGAAATGGCTTTAAAGCTTGTCCGTCTTAAATCTAAAAAACAGTGGATAATCTCGGCGGTAAACGGTTTTCATGGCAAGAGTATGGGCGCGCTTTCCGTTGGCGGAAAAGATACTTACCGCATGCCTTATTTGCCAATGGTTCAGCAAGTTGCGCATACTTTTTTCGGCGATATTGACGATTTAGCTAAAACGATTTTAAAGCTTAAAAAAACAGGCGAAAAAGTTGCCGCAGTGATTTTGGAGCCTGTTCAAGGCGAAGCGGGAATAATAGTTCCGCCGCCAAACTATTTAAAAGAAGTCCGCCGCATGTGCGATGAAAACGATATCCTTTTAATATTAGACGAAATCCAATGCGGAATGGGGCGCACGGGGAGTTTTTTTAGATGTGAAGCGGAAGGGATTGTTCCGGACATTTTAACTTATGGAAAAGCTTTCGGCGGCGGCATTATGCCGATAACCGGCATCATCGCAAGACCGCATTTATGGACGCAGGAAATCCAAGACAATCCTTGGCTTTTGGGATCTGCAACTTTTGGGGGAAACCCTTTAGCTTGCGCGGCGGCATTGGCTGCGATAAATTTTATGATAAGAGCGGACGTATGCAAAATGGCCGCCGAAAAGGGCGATTACTTTTTAAAAGGGTTGCGCAAACTAGCGGAGAAATATCCTGCGCTTATCAAAGATGTCCGAGGTATTGGTTTGATGATTGGGGTGGAATTTGCCAAAACTGAAATTGGGTATTTTATAGCTAAAGGATTATTTGCCCGCCAGATTTTAACGGCTGGAACTTTAAACAATGCTTTGACAATTAGGTTTGAGCCGGCGGCCACAACTAGCTATGAGGATTTTGATACAGTTTTGAAAAAATTAGACGAGGTATTGCAAGAAGCGGCGCTTGAATTTAAACTTTAAAATTTAATTCTAAACGTCAAAAAAAATTATAAAAGCAATGGCAATTAGGACATTTTGGGCTATTTATTGTTGCTGTATATTGACACTTTAAGAGCTAAAAATTTTATTTCCCAAAAACTTTTTGATACAATTTTTAAAATCTAACTTATGAGGTTGTAAAATCCATGAATCTTAAGTTTATATGTTTTATTGCCATTGCCGCATCAACTCTATTTTTATCAAACTGCACGAGCTTGGAAGGGCTTTCTGTGCAAGAACAGGCGGAAGAATATGCCAATATTCCTTTGATAGACGAGGAGACTTTTTCTAAAGAGCCTGAACTGCATGGGGGGCGTTCCTTAAAAGGTCCTTTTGACATCATCTTTTTTGAGCAAGGCGGAGCTATTATCACGCGCAAGGCGGTAGAGGCTATTAAGAAAAATGTGGATTATTTAATAAAAAACAAAGAGATAAATATTGTGCTAGAGGGATATTGCGATATATCTGGGAGTCCCGCCTACAATTTATCGCTTGGGCAGAGGCGGGCTTTAGAGGTAAAACGATTTTATGTATTGCTTGGCATAAATCCCGCTAGAATTGCAACGGTGTCTTATGGATCGGAAAATCCAATTGGCAAATCGGATTCTTTAAACAGAAGGGTTGAGACAAAAATTTTAATTGCAACTTCCTTTGAACCTGACATTTATCAAAATTTTTAAGATAGCGCTTTTGTCCAAGTATTTCCGTTTTCCATACACAAATAGACTTGCGTTTTAGATTTTTTAGAGTTTATAAGTTTTGAAATATATTGATACATTTCAATTTTAAGTTTAGGCAGATATCTCAGTTTAAAATCCTCGCCCAAAATCAATTCCCCGTCCAATATTTTAGTTTGGGGAAATCTATTTTCTATAATAGGTTTTAAAGTTGAAGGCATGCGCAGTGTACCAAGGCTTATCCATTTTATCGCATCGTTTTCCACCATATCAAAAATCATATCAACTGTTTCTTTATATCCTTGGCGCCATCCGCTATAAAAAATTATCGGATCAAAATGAAATCCAATATTGAATCCTGCTTTTGCGCAAAGGCTTGCGGCTTTTAACCTCTCTAAAATTGAAGGAGTTAAGAATTCATTTTCAGTTTGCATTTTTAAAGAGTTTACGCTCCAAGACACAACTATATTTTTACGGCCGCCTTTTGCTAAGAGATTTGAAATTTGAACGCTTTTAGTTTTAAACTCAAAAAACATATCTGGAATTTTAGAGAAAAAATCAATAATATCAACTGAACTTTCTGTGAGATTGTCAAAGACCAAAGAATCGCAAAACTCCCCGCTGCCGACACGTTTATATTTAAAGACGCCGTTTGGAACATCTTTTAAAAAATCAATTTTAGCTTTTTGCAAAAAATCTTTTATATTGGCCGATAATATTATTGCCGCTATATTTTGATACCCTTGTAAAAAGCAATAAGAGCATTCATAAGGACAGCCCATCCCTAAATTCATTATGGAGTAGCCGCAGTTTACAACATTTTGCGTGCAAGGGCATTTCTTGAAAAAGTCAAATTTCTCCTCTGTTAAAATCAAATTATCTAGGCGTAAATTAAAATCTTTTAATGTAAACGGCCTATTTTTGGCAAAATCTTTTAATGAGGAAATTTCTGTAAACTTGGCATTGGCAAAAAGTTTTTTGGCATTAAAAAAAACTTTAGAGTCTTTTGATTTTTGCGTATAATAAATATTTTTAGGATAAAAATTTAAGGCGGATATATTTGCTTTAAGATTTGGATCAATTTCATATTTGGGCAGATAAAAAGCGGAGAGAGGAACTTCTTTAAAGGCGTTTGGATACCGTTTTAAAAGCAATTCTTTTTTTATGCTTTGATAATTTTTTCCATTTAAGAGACTTACGATATTTTGGGGATTTGTATTTTCAATTTTTGCAATTTCAAAAATCAGTCTTTCTATTTCCCGTTTTTTATTTATGCCGAATTTATTTATGAGATTATTAAAATTTTGCATATAAGTTTTAGAAATCAAGCCATTGTTTTACGCTTGCTTGGCTTGGCATACGCCAGTCCGCGCGGGGAGAAAGGGAAACACTGCCGACTTTTATTGAATCGGGCATACAGTTTCTTTTAAATTGGTTTGCAAAGAAACGTTTTAAAAAAAGCGTCAAATATTTTTTTATTTGGGCTGGCGTATATTTTTGTTTAAATGTGGTAACAGCCAGCGCAAAAGTTTTTTTAGGATCGTATCCAAACCGAATTGTGTAATACAAGAAAAAATCATGCAATAAATAAGGGCCTATGAGTTCTTGAGTTTTTTGCGCAATTTTTCCTTGCGCATCGGGCGGCAGCAGTTCAGGACTTATTTCGGTATTTAAAATTTCATTTAAAGCTTTAGAGTATTGGGCGATATTTTGCGCTTCGCATTCTATTAAATATTTTACGAGAGTTTTTGGGATGCCGGCATTTATGCCGTACATAGACATATGATCGCCGTTATA
>JAITCX010000225.1 GCA_031282945.1 Elusimicrobiota bacterium | reverse complement strand
TATGTGTATTTTTTTTAAAAAAATTTTTTTTTTTTTAAAAAATTTCCATAAAAAAATTACGCTAAACCCCCCCCCCCCCCCCTGCAAAAATCATTTTTTAATTTCTCTATAATTTTTAATAATCTAATCAATGAAAAATTTTTAAACAAAGTTTTGCAAAAACGTTCTTTTGCATTTTTATTTTTTCTTTTGACCTTTTTTGTTGTAAAAGCGCAAGCGGATGTGGACACTTGGAACAATTTTGTAACGGAATATCGCCAGAAGATTAATTACGGCGAAATTATCCTTGAGATAGATCTTAGCGCCCCAGAAATTTCTCCTTCCGCTATCGGCTCGCCGACTAATAATAACATAACAATTGACGGGAAAAATAAAACCTTAAACTCTAATGCAATTGCAGATTTAGGATTTATCCTCAATGCAAAAACTATGACCTTTAAAGATATAAATTTTTATAATTTTTTAAAGACAGCGGATAGCGGGGCTGTTATGTCCATTTCAAATAATGCCATAGTCACCTTTTTAGGGAATATTGATTTTAGCAGTAATAGCAATAGTGGATATAATAGGTATGGAGGAGCAATTTCTGCTTCTGATTCCAATATTTCTTTTGTTAGTTCTCTCGTAGATTTTACCAGCAATAGCGCTTATTATGGCGGCGCAATTTATGCAAATAATAATTCCACCATTTCTTTTACAAACTCTAGCATAACTTTTACAAATAATAGTTCAAATTATGCAGGCGGAGCGATTTATGTTTTGCAATCCAGCCTTTCTTTTGTCAACTCAAGCATAACTTTTACCGGCAACGGCGGAGCAATTTATGCTTATAATTCCAGCATTTCTTTTGCCAACTCCCTCATAAACTTTACCAGCAATAGTGGGTATTATTATGCCGGAGCTATTTTTGCCGACAGTGATTCCAATATTTCTTTTTTTAACTCAAGTGCAACTTTTACCAGCAATAGCGCAAATGGTGGTCATGGCGGCGCAATTTCTGCAAATGATAATTCTAACATTTCTTTTATCCGTTCTACAGTAAATTTTACAAATAATGTTGTAAGCGGCGATGCCTCACCAGGCGGAGCGATTCACGCCTCTCAATCCAGTATTTCATTTGTTGGCTCTCTTGTGAATTTTACAAGTAATAATTCAATCACTAACTATCACGAAGGTCTAGGCGGAGCGATTTATGCCAGGGGATCCAATATCTCTTTTGTCAATTCACTCGTAAATTTTACCAGCAATAGCGTCATGGACATATGGCCGTATACCTACGCCTCTGGAGGAGCGATTTTTGCCTCCGACAACTCTACCATTTCTTTTGTCAACTCACTTGTAAATTTTACCAGCAATAGCGCTACATCCACTTACGATGCAAAGGGCGGCGCTATTTATTTAAGTTCCTCAAAACTTTCTATTACTAATTCCACCCTAAATTTCCAAGACAATTTTGCAAACGGCATTCGCGATGATATCTATTTAGTAGACTCTCAAAGCGCCGTCATTTTTTCAAGCGCCAACCTCCTCACCCATGGCCTGCATACGATGGGACATCCTCAATCAAAAATTGTTCAGCAAAACGGTTCGCTCATTTTTGAAGGCGAAAGCAAATTGGCAAATACATTTTTAATTGAAGGCGGGACAGCGCATTTCAAAAGCGCCGTCTCAAGCGTGTCTGTTTTAACAATTTATTCAACGGCAACGCTTTCGCTTTTAAATAATTCTGTTGATAGTAAATTTTATATTTTGGGCGATTTTACTTTGTCTGGATTTTTATCTATTGATGTAGATTTTGCAGCCGGCAAGGCGGATAATCTTTTTATTGAAGGAATATTTACAATAAATATTTCAACTCTCAATCTAAACATTTTAAATCAGGCTAAAGTTTCCTCTATAAAAATTATGGAATTTAACGCCGGGTTAAATCCAAATTTATCTCTTGATAATTTATTTATTTTAGAGCCTGATTATGCGCTTAGAGCAATGGACGGATTTATATTTTTAAAAAATGAAGGCGCTATAGATTCGTGGCTAGATTTTACCGCCGTATATAAAAATACAGCGGAAAACGACACAATCACCCTTGATAAAAATCTCAAAGCAGACGCCGGCGGCGGGGATTATATCATCGGCGCTCCCACCAACAACAACCTAACAATTGACGGCGCAAATAAAACTTTAGATTCTAATAATTTTGTCGATTTAGGATTTAGCCTTGATGCAAAAACATTGAATTTCAAAAATATAGCATTTAATAATTTTGCTGGATCAGGAAACGGCGCGGTTATGAATCTTTCCAATAATGCTAATGTCTCCTTTTCGGGAAATATTAGTTTTACAAATAATAGCGCAAACATTTCAGGCGGAGCTATTTATGTAAGTAATAGTGAAATAAATTTTCAAGATTCCTATATCACATTTAAAAACAATACCGCCGCCTCAACTTTAAATGATGTAGCGCTTGACGACTCGAACGCTAAATTAATTTTAACGGGCAACAACACTTTTACAAACGGTTTGCGGACATCAGGCGCCGGCGAAATTTCCATAAATGGAAATGTTACATTTTCAGGCGATCCGTCAAATATTCAAAATCTTTTCACTATCAATTCTGGAATTGTTTCCTTTAAGTCCAGCGGCTCAACAATAAAAACTTTAAACATTTTAGAGGACGCCGTTCTTTCGCTTCAGGATTCAAAAGATAACAATAAACTTTTTATTGATGATTTAAATTCAAGCGGTATTATAGAAATGGATGCCGGTGTAAATGGGGCGGATAGAATTATTTCAAACAACATAACTTTAGGCGCTGCAAATAAATTTTCATTAAATCTTTTAACGACGCAAAATTTTATTGTGATATTGGCGCAAAGCGGCGCGATAACGGGAACGCCAAACTCTGCCGAGCCTGCTAAATATTCAATCATTAAAACAGGAAATAATATTTTTGCGCGTTCAGGCGATTCTACAACGCCCGATCAGGCGAGGGTTTCCGCTTGGAACGATTTTGTTGTGATATATCAAAATGCAATGGCGGCAGAAAACGATGAAATAATTTTAATGCAAAATTTAACTGCCCAACAGGATGATGATATTATTTTTCAAACAAATGCCGATAAAATTTTTATTGTCAACGGAGGCGGTTATGCTTTAAATGCACAAGATTTAGAAAACGCTTTTTTTGATCTGCAAAATAAGGCATTAACTTTTAAAAATATAAGTCTTGCAAATTTTAAAAATACCGATCAGTCCAAAGGCGGCGCGATAAATGCAAGCGGCGCTTCAACAATTCATTTAAATGGAAATATTAATTTCAGTAATAATTTTTCAGGGGATAAACCCAATGATATAAATTTGCAGGATGAAAATTCTGTGATAATTTTTGACGGCAATGTTACATTGGCAAATGGAATTAGAAGCCAAGGGGCTGGAAAATTGGAAAAAACTTCAAACGGCATATTAAATTTTCAGGGAACGAAATCAATTATTGAAAATGATTTTAACGTTTCAGCGGGTCAGTTAAATTTTAAAAGCGCAGTTAGCAGCGTAAACTTTTTAAATATGGAAGACGGGACGGTTTTATCTTTGCAAGACGATAAAGCGGGTACAAAACTCTATTTGGGGGAGATTATAATGCGCTCGGATTTGATATTGGATATAGATTTTAAAACAGCGGGCGCCGATCAAATTTTTGCTTCTTCAATTACAATATATTCAGGTCATAAATTGACAATAAAAGATTTATATCCAATGGATCTAACTGTAAATGAAGTTCCAATAATAATAGGCGGTTCCTCGCAAACATTTACTATTTTTGGTGAAAGTATTTTTGATTATGATAGGAGTCTATACGTTTTGCGTTACTCGCAAAATGAAGGTAAGCTTTTTATAAAAAATATCAAACCTAATGATATTGAGGAAGACAATGAAAATTCTCCAAACAGACAGCAGGTTCAGGAAATTGCCAATAGAAATTGGGAGTTGAAAAATTCGCTTGTAAAATTGAGCGCGGACAAAAGGCGCAAAGCTATGGACAGTTTGTCGGGCGTTTTTATAGTAAATATTTTGGCGGCGCAAACGCAAGGGCGCGGCGAAATTCTGTTTAATCAAATTCAGCGGGAGGCGGCGGTTGATAAAATTTGGATGGACGTAAATTATTCCGTTATGGAATTTTCTAAACCTGAACAAACGCTTGGAAATTTCGGGATGATAGATATGGGAATAGATATTGGAAGGGATTTGTTTGGGACGAGGATTGGCGCAGTGATAGCTAGAATTGGAGCTTATGCAAGCGCAAACAAAAAAACATTTGCGCAAGATGAAAATGATGCAAGTTTAAATGATTTTGGGTTCGGCGTCTATGAAAACACAAATATTGGAAATTTCAATTTGCAATTTTTAGGGGGTCTGCGCTATGCAAATGTCAATGCAAGCCGTATCATAAAAATGGACAAAGTCTATAATCCGATTTCCCAATTTAATATTGTAAGTATTGATGGCGCTCTAAATCTTGATTATGAGATTGATATGCAATGGGCTAAGGTTGGACCGTTTGTTTTGGCGGAGGCAAGCCAAAATAGTTTTAAAGAAATTTCCGAACGCAGCGGCGAGATAACAGACCTAACATTTAATGAAACGAGTTGGACGAAAGCGCAAAGTTTAATCGGCGTTCAAATTAAGAGTCAGCAAAGTTTTATAGATCTTTTTGCAAGAGGATATGTTGGGCTTATGTTGGTTGAAGATCCAACTTTTCAGGTAAACTTTATGTCTATAGAGGATTCCGATATGCGCATTCAAAGCGACAGAGTAAATGAAATGTTTTATGGGGCGGTGGCTGGAATAAATGCACAAATAAATAAAAGTATAACAATTGGCGCAATGGGATATGGTCAGGTTTCGCATAGCTTTTTGCATTACGGCGTTCAATTAAATGCGGCATATTTATTGCAGGGACCGCGCCCAAAAGCGCCGCTTTTAGAAACGCCGATAGAAAGTAAGAATTTGAGTTTGAAAGACAAGCAGGCGATAAAATATTTTGTGAAAAAATTGCTGCATTCAAGGCGCTCTTATAAAATTATAACGATAAAAATTTATATTAATGTGTCGCAGGATGAGGAGACAAAACAGATAGATCAATTGAAAATAAACTGGGCGCAAAATGTCTATGAGGAAATGATAAAAAATGGTTTAAATGTCAGGAAGGTGAGAGTTGTGAAACAGAGAATTAAGCCGATTACTACAAACTTGGAAGTGAGAGTGGACTGGTGATTTCTCTTTTTGGAAAAAGAGAAACAGAAAAACTAAAGGCGGCTTAGAGTTTTATCATCTCTTTGGAAAAGAGAGGCAGAAATTTCTTTTGCCAAAAGAAACAAAAACTTCTAACGGCACGTTAAATTTTATTCTCTTTTGGAGAAATACATAAAAATTTTTCTCTTTAACTCATTTCTTTATATTTTTTTGCGCTTCCTTTTTTTTATTGATAGCAAGCGCTCAAAGTCCATTTTTAAAAATTTATTTCTTTCTTTCTCATGGAAAGTTCATAATCTCCTTTCTCTTTATCAAACTCTTTATAATTTTTTTTGCGCTCATTTTTTATTTTTTAGCCACGCGCCATGCGAAAATTTTTTTCGCCCCCGCGCCGACTCTACTTTTGACGTGACAGACAGC
>JAITCX010000213.1 GCA_031282945.1 Elusimicrobiota bacterium | reverse complement strand
ATGCATATTGTTTTATAGCTCATGCAATTTGCCTTCATCGCTGTAATTTCATTGCTTTCGGATAAATGGCCGAAAGCAAATAAAATTCCAAAAAGTATGGACATTGGGATTGCAAAAGGCAGAATGGCGGGGTATATAAAAATAAATAATTTTAAAATGGTTCCTATCGCCACGCCTTTAGATAAAATAAGACTTGCCATATCAAAAATTCGCTCCAGCAAAAGCAATAGAGAAAATATAGCTATGCCAAAAAGAAAAGAAGAAAGAAATTCTTTTAAAATATAAATGTGTATGAGTTTTATAGGTTGAAAAATACGCAAACTTCCTCCAATTATTTAAATAAGTTCTAAAAAAATTTAATGATTTGCCCAAAACTATCTTTTCATTATATCAAAACATTAGCAAGGCTTTTTATTGCATTTATCTTTTTTGAATTTTCTAAGGCGCGCCGCCCGCTTTGATAAAAATTAAATCTTTCTAATTTTTAATAGGTCTCGCTATTGTTTTAATAAATCATAATTTGACGCTTTTTGTTTTTAATGAAAAAAATTAATGCCTCATATTACATATTACATACTAAAGGAGCGGTTATGAAAAAAATTTTATTGCATCTTTTAGGTTTTATTTTTCCTGTAACCTGCAGTTTGTGCGGAAAAGTTTTATCGTCTGTTTCAAGTCAAAGAATATGCCAAGATTGTCAAAACGAATTGCTTAAGGTTGAGGGTGATATTTGCATAAAATGTGGGGATAAACCTAGCAGGGAAGGGACGTTTTGTAAAACTTGCCAAAATGATTTAAACTTTTTTGCTTTTGATAAATTGCGCGCCGTATTTAAATATAACGATAAAATAAGAAAACTTATTTTACAGTTTAAATATTCTAATAGAGTTTTCTTGGCGGATTTTTTTGCTTCCAGCATTTATCAAGCATTTAAAGATGACGAACTTTTTTTTAATTGCGATATAGTTTTGGGCGTTCCAATAAGTTTTATAAGGCGCGCCCACAGGGGATATAATCAAGCTGAACTCGTCGCTAAAAAACTTGCAAAGTTGATAAATAAACCTCATTGCCCCAAAATTTTATTTAGAAAAAAAATTACTAAAGCTCAGTTTAAACTTTCAAAAAAAGAAAGACAAAAAAATCTCTTAAATTCTTTTTGGGCAAAAAATTCTCCTGAAATAAAAGATAAAAGCGTTTTGTTAATTGACGATATCGCCACAACCGCCACCACCGCTTCCGCTTGCGCCGCAGAACTTAAACGCGCCGGCGCAAAATACGTTTTTGTTTTGGTTATTGCAAGAAAATAATTATATCCATAAAAGATCCTCTAAATTTTTATAACTACCAAGCGGATTGTGAATTCCTAAGGCGCTAAGATCTTTTTTTAGCGCTTGGGCTGGAATTTCGTTTAGCTTAATTTTGCCGTCGTTTAAAATTATAAACCTATCAGCCATCGCCAGACATTTCTCAATTTCATGGCTTAATATCAAAATAGTTTTTTGTTGTTTCTTTAAATTTAAAATTATGCGGTTTATTTGTTTTATGGAATCAAAATCTAAGTTTGCATAGGGCTCGTCAAAAATAATTATCTGCCTCTCTAGCGCCAGAATTCCCGCAATGCTAAGCCTCTTTTTTTGCCCGCCTGATAAAAATTGAGCCGTATAGTTTGCCAGCTCGGTTAATCCTGTATCAGCTAATGCATTTTTTATGCGCCTCTCAATTTCCTCCTTAGAAAGTTTCATATTTTTGGGTCCGAGAGCTATGTCCTCAAGAGGCGTTTGCCCCAGTATCTGCGCATCTGCATTTTGAAAAATCAAACCAACTTCCCCGTTTAATTTTATCTCTCCGCTGTCGGCGCCTTCAAGCCCTGCAATAATATTTGCTAAACAAGTTTTGCCAGCCCCATTGGGACCCGCAATAATGCAAAGTTCATTAAAAAGCTGAAATGAAATATCATCCAAAACTTTAACGCCCCCCTCAAAAGTTTTACAAATGCCGGCAACTTCTAAAATCGGTTTCATTGTGGCTCCTATGGAATTTATGTGTAAATAATCCACAATTGGCTTGTGAATTACTTTAGAGTAATTTCAATTGTAAATATTGAGATTGCCAAGTATTTATCAATATAATCAACAAGTTAATAACAAAAGTATTGACATATTCTCCCAATTTGTATAATATTTAAATCAATCAATTAAGCGCAGATAATTCTCTTTAAATTTTAGGACTAATTAATGAAAAATACCGCCGCAAATTTATTGTCTATGTTAACTTCAAATAAAATTTTACAAAAAATTCCACTTATATTTTTTGCTATAACTCTGCTTACCGCATTTTCTAATGTTTACGGGGCGGATTCATTTTTGGATTTAAAAGGTTCCCACAACAGAGATGAGGCGGTAGAGGCTTTGCTTTATCAAAGCGAAAACGGCAATTCTATTTTATATGATCAGGTGGAAATAGTTTTAGCTGAGCAAGGCGAAAAGTCGGCGCAAAAAACGCTTGAGGCATTGAGCGGAGTATTTTTAGTTGAGGCGATTGTGATAAGCGCCGCTGACAATAATCATAAAAGGCTTTATGAAAAAATTCATCCGCCCAATAAAGAACAATTTAATTTTACAAGTTCTATTTGGCTCGAGGGGGAAAGTTTGAGCGCTGAATTTGACAATGATGCCTCTTTGCTGGGCGCGGCTACAAATGAAATTAGCGGGTTTACGCTTGGGGGAAATTTTATAGCTAGGGACGATATAGTCACTGGATTTTTTATGCATTTGCAGCATGAGGATGTGAAACAAGCGCAAAGTAAAATGTTTGCAAGCAATACGGAAATAGGGTTTTATGGCGGAATTTTTCAACCTTATAAAGAATGGAAATTTCATTTATCAGTTGGTCAGTCCACCCTTAAAACAACTAGAACGCTGGTTATAAATGAAACAGTTTATGTGCCGCAATCAACATTTGGGTTGAATTCCGTTAAAGCGGGAAGCGATATTTATTTGCCGATAAATCAAAAAGATGCAGATATTGGAATAAAACTTTTCGCCGGCGCCCTTGCGGGAATTGTGATAAATGAGGAGATAACTGAGGACGGCGGCGAGCTAACAAATTTAAAAATAGATGCAAATAATTATACGCGGGCGGACGGCCATGCCGGCATAAAAATTGACGGGCAAAATCAAATTGTCAGGTGGTATATTAAAGGCGAGGTGGGATATTTGCTCTATGGAAATAATGCAGACAGCGAGTTTAATATAACCTTTAGAGATTCAGAATTGCCAGCCAAAAAAATGAGTATTTACGCCAGTCAAATTGACCCATTGAGCTATGGCGCCGACGGCGGCATAGAATTTTTTATCGGACAACAATTTTGCATTTTTGTGGATGTAAATTATGCCGCAAGCAAAGAGGTTAATATTTCAAGAGTTGCCGGCGGATTTAAAGTGTTTCTAGGAAATTTTTCAAATGGAGGAGCCGCCCGTCCTCAACAAAGAGCCGCTCCTAAGCGAACTGCATATAAACAGACCGCGCCGCCGCCTGTGGCGCAAAAACAAGTTGTGCCTGCTGCAAAACAAGCCGCCGCCGTTCAAAAACAAATTCCAGCGCCGAGGCAGGTTGTTGTTGTGCAAAAACAGATTCCTGAGCCAAGTCAAGTTGTTGTTGCGCAGAAACAAGCCCCTCCCATTCAAGCCCAAGCTCTCACTAAAGCGCCTACGCCTAGTTTGCAAAGATCTGCAGAGATGGATAATGTGAAAAAGAAAG
>JAITCX010000210.1 GCA_031282945.1 Elusimicrobiota bacterium | reverse complement strand
TTGATAAGCTCAATCTCCTCAAGTTTCTGCTCCCCAAAAAGCATTCCCTGCGGGGACTGTTTTTCCTCTTTCATCTTTTGAGCGCGCGCAATATAAGTCTCTATATGCCCCAAAATACTGGCTCTCGCAGTCAGCTTATCGGCGCCGAAACAATCAAATGCGCCCGCCGACCCTAAACCCTCAAATGTAGATTTATTGCCGCTTTTTAAATCAACTCTCTCTAAAAAATCATGCCAGCTTTTAAACGGACCGCCGGCATTTCTTTGTGCGATAATTTCTTCAACCGCGCCCTCTCCCACAGCTTTTATCGCATGCAACCCAAACCTAATCTTGCCGTCCTCTATAGAAAAATCTCCAAAAGAACGTTGAATATCAGGCGGCAAAATCTCAAACCCCAAGTTTCTGGCGTCTTGCAAATACTGCGCAATCCCAATTTCTTCAGAGGTTGAAGAAGCTCCCGTCGCCGAAATTAACGTTGCCGTTAAAAATTCCAATGGATAATTGGCTTTCAAATATGCCGTCCGATAAGCCATGATCCCATAAGCCGCCGAATGAGATTTGTTAAATCCGTATCCCCCAAACGCCTCTATATTTGAATAAATTCTTTCCGCTACATTTTCGTTTATGCCTCTTGCGGCCGCGCCCTTTACAAACTTCTCCCTCTGCGCCGCCATAACCTCTGGATCTTTTTTGCTCATAGCTTTTCTCAAGCCGTCCGCCTCGCCCGGCGTAAAACCCGCAAGAACAATTGCCATTTTCATCGCCTGCTCTTGATAGAGCATGACGCCGTAAGTCTCTTTTAATATTGATTCTTGCAGAGGATGATCGTATTTAATTTTCTTGCGCCCATGCTTTCTGTCTGCAAAATCGTCTAACATTCCAGACCCCATAGGTCCAGGTCTATAGATCGCAAGCAATGCAATTATATCGTCTATAGTTTCGGGCTTTAGCTTTTTTATATATTTGCGCATTCCTGATTTTTCTAGCTGAAACACCCCCAAACTATCGGCCTTGCATAAAAGATTATAAGTTTTTTTGTCGTCTAAAGGAATATTGTTGATGTTAAAATTTTTGTCTTTGCTCTCTTTTATAAAGTTTATGCAATCATCAATAATGGTTAGAGTTTTTATACCCAAAAAGTCAACTTTTAAGAGGCCTAAATTTGGCAGAATTGACCCATCGTATTGAGTTGTAACAACTTTGTTCTTGGGCGCCATCTGCAGCGGAGTATAATTTTGAATGTCCTCATTGGCAATTATCATACCTGCCGCATGCACGCCCGTGTGACGTTTCAAACCTTCTAGTTTTTGCGAAAGCTCAAAAAGTTTTGCGATATTTTCATTTGTGTTTACAAGTTTTCTAAGCTCCTCAACTTCAGCCAAAGATTCTTTTATTTTTTTTTCGTCCTGAAGCATTTGCGCTAAATCGTTTGATTGGGTGGGTGTAAACCCCAGCGCTCTAGCCACGTCTTTTAAAGCTTGGCGCGCCTTCATAGACCCAAAATTTATAATTTGAGCGCATTTGTCCGCCCCGTATTTATTGCGCACATATTCCACAACATCGTCGCGGCCTTT
This sequence comes from Elusimicrobiota bacterium, assembly GCA_031282945.1. Lineage (GTDB taxonomy): Bacteria > Elusimicrobiota > Endomicrobiia > Endomicrobiales > Endomicrobiaceae > JAITCX01. The sequence goes on along the minus strand of JAITCX010000210.1, from coordinate 7,781 downwards.
ATCGCTGAAATCTATATCCAGATCGGGCATGGAACGCCTGTCGGGATTTAAAAATCTTTCAAATAGAAGTCCGTATTTCAATGGACAAATATCCGTTATGCCGAGAGTATATGCCACCATAGACCCTGCCCCAGACCCTCTGCCAGGTCCGACGGGGATATTGCAGCCTTTTGCATATTTAATGAAATCTTCTACTATTAAAAAGTACGAGGCGAAACCCATTCTTTTTATCACGGAAAGCTCATGCGTTAATCTCTCTGTGTGGACGGCCGTTATATTTCCATAACGTTTTTTTAAACCTTCTTGGCATTTATATTCTAAATAGTGATTGTCGTCTTTAAATTCGGAGGTTATTGGAAAATTCGGCAGGAGCAATTGATCGGATTTGATTTCAATGTTTACTTTTTCAGCAATTTCAAGAGTCTTTTTTAACGCTTCAGGCATATAAGAAAACAATTCAGCCATTTCCTCTGCGCTTCTGTAATAACAAAACGGACTGTAGCGCATTCTGTTTTCATCGCTGACTTGTTTTTTGGTGCCTACGCATAAAAGCGCATCATGCATTTCATGGTCGGCAGCGCGCAAAAAGTGGCAGTCATTAGTTGCGACAATATCAATATTTGTTTTTTTGGACAGTTTTATTAAACCTTCAATAATTATTTTTTCCTCGGGCAGTTGATGGTCCATTATTTCAAGATAATAATTTTCTTTGCCAAAAATATCTTGATATTCTATGGCTGTTTTAAGAGCTTCGTCCGCGGCGGATCTCAATAGACAGTTTGCAACTTTCCCCAACATACACCCAGACAAACAAATTATTCCTTCATGGTATTTTCTAAGAACTTCAGTGTCTACTCGGGGTTTATAATAAAAGCCCTCTAAAAAACCAATGCTTGAAATGCGCATTAAATTTTGATAGCCCTTGAAATCTTTGGCTAGCAAAGTTAAATGATTATAATATTTCCCATCATCATCGGAATCTTTTTGGCTGTGATCTTTACGCGATTTGGGCGCTACATAAACCTCGCAACCAATAATGGGTTTTATCCCAACTTTTTTAGCGGTTTGATAAAATTCCATAGCCCCATACATATTGCCATGGTCTGTTATAGCTAAAGCGGGCATTTTGTATTCATTAGCTATAACATTAAAAAGCTCTGCGGGTTTCCCTTTGTCGTCTACCAGACGGCAAGCTCCGTCTAAAAGGGAATATTCAGTGTGATTGTGCAAATGAACAAATTCACCAGCCACAGACGCCTCCTTTGGATCTTTTATCCAACCAAAATTACGCTGACATCATTTACATTTGTGCCGGTAGGTCCTGTAAAAATTAAAGAATTTACCATTTTTAAAGCTGTATAAGAATCATTATTATCTAATGCTTTAGACGCTCTAATTTTTTTGTCGCGCAACCGAGCCAAAGTCATCCCATCCACAATTGCGCCCGCGACATCTGTCGGGCCGTCTATGCCGTCAGAGGCGATAGAAAAAATTGCCAAACCGTCCAATCCTTCAATGCCCGCCGCCGCCGCCAAAGCTATTTCTTGATTGCGCCCGCCTTTGCCCGAGCCCGTCACATGCACGACGGTCTCGCCGCCGAAAATTAAAGCGCAGGGTCTTTGAATGCTATATTTATCCAAACCAATTTGTCTTGCAATTGCCGCAAGCATATTTCCCGCATCGCGCGCATGGCAGCTCAATTGCGTTGTCATAATTGTGGACGCATACCCTAAACTCTCGGCAATTTTTGCAACGCTTTCGCAAAATAAACGCACGCTTCCAATAATTTGGATCTCTACATTGTCAACTTGTTTAGGCGTTTCAATTTCCAAACATTTTTTTACTTCTGGACTTATTTGTATATCGTATTTTTTTATTACATTTAATGCATCAAAATTTGTGCTCTCATCGGCAATTTCAGGACCCGAGGCAATTGTGTCAACTCTATCGCTTAAGACATCTGATAAAATCAATGTAAAAAGTTTAGCGGGTTCGCAAAGTCTCGCAAAACGTCCCGCTTTAACCTGCGACAATCTTTTTCTGATCATATTTATTTCAACAATATCGGCGCCGCTTTTTATGAGCTGATCGTCAACATTCTTAAGATCTTCAAGCGTAAGAGGAGAAAGCGGTTTTTCAAAAAGCGAAGACCCGCCGCCTGAAACTAAAAATACCACCTCATCTCTAGCTTTAAGTTTATGCACCATGTCCATAACTTTTTGCGTTGCGTCTAAACTATTTTGATCGGGCAGAGGATGGGAGGCCTCGTAAATTTCCATGCGCGGAATATCGCCTTTAGAATAACCATAAGGCGTTATAACTATGCCTGCAGTAATTTTAAAACCAAGTTGGCAATAAGCCGCATTGGCCATAGTCCATGCCGCCTTGCCGATTGCCACAACAAAAATATCGCCGTCCTCTGTAAATTTATGTTTTTTTAAAGCCGCCCGCACATTTGCCTCGGGCATATTTGCATCTATCGCCCCCCTTAGAATTGTTTGCGCATCTTTATGCATCATTCTCATTTTTGCTCTCCTATTTGCTTAGCTTTCGACCTAAAATTATTGCTTGCAATAAACTATCGCAATTTGCCTGAAATTTTCCAGCTATATCAAAAGCCGTTCCATGATCAACAGATGTTCTAACTATCCCCAATCCAACGGTTATGTTTACCCCCGTGTCAAAAGATAAGAGCTTTATTGGAATATGGCCTTGGTCATGATACATTCCAACTACAATATCATAGCGGCCTTCATATGCTTTTAAAAAAACTGTATCGGGAGGATGGGGTCCTGTAACATTTATGCCAAGCCTTTTACATTTTTTTACGGCAGGCGAAATAATTTTTTTCTCCTCATCTCCAAATAATCCGTCCTCACTGGCATGCGGATTTAATCCCGCAACGGCAATACGCGGCTTTTTACAGCCCAATTTTTTTAAAGCGCTATCCGCTAATTTTATCACATTTATAATTCTGGCAGTATTTAAAGTTTTGCAAGCTTGAATTAAAGAAATATGCGAACTGACATGAATGCATTTTAATTTTGGGCTCCATAAAAGCATTGCATAGTTTTCTGTTTTAGAAAGCTTTGCAAAAATTTCTGTATGCCCGTCAAAAAAATGTTTAGCTAAATGCATGGCTTTTTTGTTTAAAGGCGCCGTAGTTATAAATGAAATTTCACTCGCTAAAGCCGCCCCAATTGCGCTAATTACATATTTATAGGCGCAATCCCCTCCCAGCGCATTGATTTGCCCAATCTTAAACCGATCCAATAAAACGGGATTTGGATCATAAACATTGCAAAACCCTTTTTGGAAATCCAAATGCGTTTTCATTTCATGCACGCCGACCGCCAAATGTAATTTCTTTCTGTAAAAATTAAACATGGCGGCATTCCCAAAAATAATAGCGCTGTTGATGTATTGAGGCTGTTTTTGCAATGCTTTGACAATAATTTCAGGTCCAATCCCGCAAGGATCGCCCATAGTAATGGCAAATTTATTCATAGCGTTTTTCTCTCTTAGCAAATCAAATATGCAGCTAAAAAGCGCCGCATTTCATAAACTTTATAAGCCCTAATTTTTGCTCAATTTATTTTACGCCTTTCAAACTATCTATCGCAGTTTTGGCATCGCCTGAAAAAATAAAACTGCCGCTCACCAAAATATCCGCCCCCGCTTTCACGCAAAGAGCGCCGGTTTGGGCATTTATTCCGCCGTCTACTTCTATTAAACATTTTGCGGATTTTTCATCAATGAGTTTTCTTAAAATTTCAATTTTTTTAAGCGCCTCAGGCATAAACTTCTGGCCGCCGAAACCCGGCTCCACGCTCATAATTAAAACTAAATCCAACATGTCAATTAAATCCGCAATTTCATCAACGGCAGTATTGGGTTTTATTGAGATGCCGACTTTTGTTTTAGAGGCGCTTATTTGGGAAATAAGCGCCTTTGGATCATATTCAATTTCTCTATGGAAAGTTATTAAATCCGCTCCCGCATTTTTAAAGTTTAGCCAATATTTTTCTGGACGGCTAATCATCAAATGCACATCCAAAAATAAATTCGTTACCTTTCTTATATCTCTGACCACATCAGGCCCGATAGTTAAATTGGGCACGAAATGGCCGTCCATCACATCAATATGCAACCACTCTGCCCCCGCAATTTCCACTCTTTTTATATCGCTTGCTAAATCTGCAAAATTTGCAGATAAAATTGAAGGGGCAATCAATGGTTTATTCATTTACGCGCTCATCTTGGGGCAGAGGAATAAAAACTCTGACGGCCGTAATCTCTGTAATATCAGCGTCAGGTTCAGGTTCTTGTCTTATTACGATATTGCCTGCGCCCTGCACATTTTCTTTAATTATGGAAAGCTCTATTTGTTCCCTTTGCGCCCAGCTGGATGCAAAGTCCACCGTCTTTCCTACAAGATTTGGCATAAGACGTATTCCCGCAGGGGGAGGTCCTTCTGAAACCACCAAAACAACGCTTGCGCCTTTTTGGGTCGGCTCGCCTGCCTGCGGCTGTTGGGCGGCTACAATGTCGCGTCCAATAACAACGGAATACCGCCTTACAACCTCATCGGCCATAGTTAAGCCCGCGGCATTTAATATTGCAATTGCGGCGCTGGGCGTTTTACCGACCACATTGGGCGTCACAAAAGGCCGCGAGTTTTTGCTAACTATAACTTTTATAACTTTCCCTTCCCGCACGCGCGTTCCCGCCGGCGGAGTTTGACGCACAACCGAATCCTGCGCAATGTTTGCATTTATCTCCTGACCTTCTCTGGAAAGCGATAAATTTAAAGGCGCCAAAATTTCAAGAGCTTCGTCTAAAGATTTTCCTGTGATATTTGGAACTTCAATTTCTTTATTGGAATGCACCAAAGCATCCATTACAAAATTTGCGCTAAAATATGCCGTTACAACTATCACTATAATACATATTAGAATGCCTAAATGCCGCTTAGGTGATTTCATAAAAGTTCCTTTATTTTTTTATCCAAGCCATTTGGGCGCGCAGTCTTGCGCCGACTTTTTCAATTAAACGATGCCTCACTTCCTCTCTAGCTTTATTAAAAAATGGACGCCCCTCTTTATTTTCTTTTATCCAAGCGTCTGCAAATTTCCCAGATTGAATATCAGCTAAAACTTTTTTCATATCAGCTCTAGTCTCATCTGTAATTATTCTCTTTCCGCTCACATATTCGCCGTATTCAGCCGTATCGGAGATAGAATAATTCATCTTGTCTATACCGCCCTCAAAAATTAAATCCACAATGAGTTTTACTTCATGGCAGCATTCAAAATATGCAATTTCAGGTTGATACCCAGCTTCCACCAAAGTGTTAAACCCTGAGTTTATAAGCTCAACCAAACCGCCGCACAATACAACCTGCTCTCCAAATAAATCTGTTTCAGTCTCCTCGGCAAAAGTGGTTTCAAGCACGCCGCCGCGGGTTCCGCCAATGCCTTTAGCATAGGCGAGAGCCAATTCTTTTGCATGAGAGCTGGCGTCTTGATAAACGGCAATCAAACATGGCACCCCTTTGCCTTCTTCATATTGTCTTCTCACCAAATGGCCGGGACCTTTGGGCGCAATCATGACAACGTCCAAATCAGGCGTTGGGGTAATTTGTTTAAACCTAATATTAAAGCCATGCGAAAAACATAAAACAGCGCCTTTTTTTATATTGGGTTTTATATCAGTTTCCCAAATTTTTGCCTGAACTTCATCCGGCAATAAAACGCAAATCCAATCCGCTTGTTTTACAGCTTCCGCCACGCTAAAAGGTTTCCAGCCGTCCTCAACCGCTTTTGCATGGTTGGCAGAACCCGGCCGCTGCGCCACAATTACATCCAGTCCTGAATCTCTTAAATTTAGAGCATGGGCATGACCTTGACTGCCATAACCTAAAACCGCTATTTTTTTGCCTTTCAAAAGTTCTAAATTTGCATCCGCTTCATAATACATCTTAGCTTCTTTTTCCATTTGAGTCTCCTTAATTTACAAAATTTTTAACTGCATTATTGTGCGCGTTTGCGCAGTTTTGAAAACCCGTCCGCCGCAACAATTATTCCCAAAATCAAAAGCAAAATTGCAAAAATTAATTGCAGGCCGTCCGCCGTAAACGAAAAAGCGGTTTCAGTTGAAAACAACATATTCCATTTTGATTTTATTGTAAAAAATAGCGCCGTAAAAGTTATAACAAGCATTGCGCACATTGGAATATAAAGAGGCGCTCCCTGCCTCTTTGTCCTCTTTAAAAATACGGCGCAGGCAATCAAAGAGAGAGCCGCCAACAATTGATTTGCCGAGCCGAAAAGCGGCCATATATTTTGATAGCCGACACGCGCTAAAATATAACCTAACAATAATGTCAACACCGTTGCCGTAATAGTATTTGAGAAAAATTTCACAATAGGACCTTCGGCGCCGCCTGTTTCGCTTATAAAAAATTCTTGAAAAGCCAAACGGCCTACCCTTGCGACTGAATCCAAAGATGTCAAAGCAAAAGCTGAAATGGCAAGGGTGATAAGCGTATAACTCACTTCGGAGCTGATGCCGAGTTTTGCCAAAAAGCCCGCTACCGCCCCCGCAAAAATTTGAGGAGGCGTGCCTGCCGGCATTTTTCCGTCGACCGCCAATGCTCCAACGGCAATTAAAGCTATAACCGCAAGCAAAGATTCCACCAACATTGACCCATAGGAAATTGGCAGAATTTGCGTTTCTTTTGAAATTTGTTTTGAAGTTGTGCCGCTTGCCACAAGACTATGAAACCCCGATACCGCTCCGCATGCAACAGTGACAAAAAGTATTGGAAATAAATATTGGCCGTTTACAATCCAGCCGCTAAAAGCGGGCAAATGTATGCTTGGAGCTGTAAAAATTATACCAATAAAAGCCGCTAGAATCATCGCTACAAGCAAAAAAGAATTTAGATAATCGCGCGGCTGAAGCAATGCCCAAACAGGCGCCACAGAGGCACAGAAAATATAAATAAAAACAACATAGAGCCAAATGTTGCGCGAAACATATATTGGATAAAAAATGCCAAGCGTTATGCAAACCGCCAGAAAAATTATCGCGACAGCGCCTTGGACAATTTGATTTGTCTTAACTTTCCTGATAAATATTCCAAGAATTATAGCCGCGGCGATAAACAGCATTGATGTGGTTGCAACGGCGGCATTGGCCTCAACTTTTGCGCCGGCGGCGTCAAAACCCGCAAAGGTGCTTGCAACGATATCCGCAAAGGCCGCCACCACCAAAATTGAAAACAGCCACACAAAAATCAAGAATAGGTTTTTGCCCGTTCTGCCGATATATAATTCTATAACATATCCAATCGTTTTGCCTTTGTTTTTTACTGAGGCGTATAGCGCGGCAAGATCCTGCACCGCTCCAAAAAATATCCCGCCGAAAACAACCCATAGCAGCACTGGAACCCAGCCGAACATTGCGGCAATAATTGGACCGTTGATCGGTCCCGCTCCCGCAATAGAAGCGAACTGATGGCCGAAAACAACGCTTGGCGGCGCGGGGACATAGTCCACGCCGTCTTCAAATTCATAAGCCGGCGTTTTTTTGTTGGGGTCTATTCCCCATTTATTGACGAGATATTTGCCGTAAAACAAATATGCAAGCAATAAAACCGCCGCCGATAAAATCAACATCACTAACCCATTCATTACTCCCTCCTTTTTCTCTTTTGTAAAAAAGAGAAGGAAATTATTTCTCTTTTGGAAAAAGAGAAACAGAAAACTAACGACGCC
>JAITCX010000190.1 GCA_031282945.1 Elusimicrobiota bacterium | reverse complement strand
AAAAGTAGAGTCGGCGCGGGGGCGAAAAAAATTTTCGCAAGCGCGGCGCCGCAAAACTAAAAGGTAGCGCAAAACAAAAATAAAGAAATAAGTTTAAAGAGCGTTACTTTTCTGTTTCTCTTTATAGAAAAGAGAAGCAAGTTGCAGCTGTTGTTAGAAATTTTTGTTTGACAAAAGAAATTTCTGCTTCGCTTTCTCAAAGATGAAATAAAGTTTTAAGTGTTGTTAGATTTCTGTCTCTCTTTTGTAAAGAGAGAAGTAGGTTTTAAATGCCGTTAGATTTCTATCTCTCTTTTCCAAAGAGAGACTTAACCTTTCGCGTGCCGTTAGTTTTTCTGTTTCTCTTTTTCCAAAAAGAGAAAAACGCCCTGCCTTTAGTTTTTTGTTTCTTTTATAAAAAAGAAAAAGCCTGCCGCTATTGATTTAGGGCAGGCTTTTTACCAGCTTTTTAAACTTCCAAAACAGCTTTCAACTTCGTTTCAAGTTCCGTGAGATCCACAATATTGTCTAGCAAAATAACTTTAGGCAAATTAGGCACAAAACTTTTCAAGTCATTGCCAAAAATAAAAACGTCCGCCGCTCCTTCAACTGCATCGGCAATAGTTGAATGTTCAACTATCACGCCTTTAATGCCCAGATTTTTTAAAACCTTTTCTGTGTTTAATCTCACCAACATACTAGACCCAAGCCCTTGACCGCAACAACAAAGTATTTTTTTTACTGAAATCATTTGACCTCCCCTCTCCTACTTAGTTTCTTTCTTTTTTGGCGCAACATAATTATAAATTATCGGAAGTAAAAATATTACTATGCAGAAAATCAATAAGAAATTTGCGCTTAAGAAATTGGCGGCATTTCCAAAGAAAATGCTCGTAATTGAAAAGTCCGCATCTGAAAAAGTTGTATTTGCAAAACCAAGCGCTCCAAAAACAGGCAAAGCGATTGCCGGCAGGAAAGTTATTAAAAGTCCTTGCGCAAAAGCTCCAGCGACGCATCCTTTTAATCCGCCTTGCGCATTTCCAAAAACGCCCGCGGTCGCTCCGCAAAAAAAGTGCGGAATAACACCCGGCAAAATTAATGCAACAGGCACGAGATTTACATCAATGAGATATAAAACAAAAAGCCCTACAATTCCAGCAACAAAAGATGTTAAAAAACCAATCAACACCGCATTCGGCGCATAGGGAAACACAACAGGGCAGTCTAAAGCGGGTTTGGCATTTGGCACAAGTTTTTCGGCTATGCCTTTAAAAGCAGGAACGATTTCCCCTAAAATGAGGCGCACGCCAGCTAAAACTATATACACGCCGCCGGCAAAAGCTAAGCCTTTTGTAATTGCCCAAACTATCCAGCTCGGCTGCGTTTCGCCCGCTCCAAAAAGAGCGCTTAAATCGCCGGGATTGGCCGCCATTTGCGGATCAGTTAAGATACCCTTTCCAACGGCAAAACCCGTCACAATTACAAAAATCACAACCATTGTAAATCCAATGGCAACGGTTGTGTCGCGCAAAAAGGCAATGCGTTGAGGAAAGTTTATGGCCTCACTGGATTTAGATCCCTTAAAAAGTTTTCCAACTTGCGCGCTAAGCCAATACCCTGTTCCGCCAAAATGTCCAAAAGCAAGGGCATCCGTTTTTACGATTTTTTCCATAGTGGGTTGGCAAATTGCAGGCGACAAAACCATCACAAGCCCTAAAGTTAAACCAGCGGCTATGATTAAGCTTATGCCCGATAAACCGCCCACCGTAAAAATTACAGCCAACATGCAGGCCATGTAAAGCGTGTGATGGCCGGTTAAAAAGATGTATTTCATCCTTGAAAACCGCGCCATAACAATATTTGCAACCATTCCAAAACACATAATATAGGCGGTATACTTTGCATAATCCGCTAAAGCCAAAGCTACTATCGCCTCATTGTTCGGCACCACGCCTTGCATTGAAAAGGCATAGTTAAACAATACTCCAAAAGCGCTAAGCGAGCCTGAAACAATATAGCCCGCCCCAGCTCCCAACACCAAAAATCCAACTATCGTTTTCGCAGTCCCTCTAACAACATCTTCAACAGGTTTCTTTTGCAGCAACAAACCCAACAGAGCCATCAGACCAACAAGAATAGCGGGCGTAGACAAAATGTCAACGATAAAAGATAACATTACAGCCTCCTTTTAGATGTGTTTTAGCGGCGCGCCTAACCGCTTTTGTGATATTATGTGCGGCGCTTTATAGTTGTAAATTATTTAAATGAACATTAATATGCAATTGTACCATTAAACTTAAAATATGCGCATATAGTCAATCAAAAAACCGTTCTGTCTTTATTTTAGCAGAGCGGAAGCGCCGAGCCTTGTGGCGCCCGCTTCAATAAATTCAACAGCTTGTTCTTTAGTTTTTATGCCGCCGGCGGCTTTAATTTGCGTTTTGGGGGAGATAGCTTTTTTCATAATTGCGACATCTTCAAGCCTTGCGCCGTAGGGACCAAAGCCTGTGGAAGTTTTTACAAAATCCGCTTCCGCTTCAGAAACCAATGCTGACGCTTTTGCAATTTCTTCAGGCGTCAAATAGCAGTTTTCTATGATAACTTTTAAGATTTTATCTTCAGCCGCTTCTCTAAATTTCACAAGTTCGTCTTTGACATAATCCCATTGTCCCGATTTAATGCGCGATACGTTTATTACCACGTCCACTTCGTCCGCGCCGTTTTTTAGAGCGTCTGCAATTTCAAAACATTTAGTTTCAACCGTTGCATATCCCAACGGAAATCCAATAACCGTTGCAACTTTAACATTTGAATCTTTTAGATAGCGCTTACATTCTTTAACTCTATCGGGGGCGACGCATACGCTTGCAAACCCATTTTCTTTTGCAGTTTTACATAAATTTTCATAATCCTGATCGGTTGCATTCGGTTTTAAAAGCGTGAAATCCACATACTTAGAAATATCCATCTTCTTGCTCCTCCTTTAATTTTTACCTAAAAGGGTTAAGGCCTGCTCCACCAAATTTTGAGCGGTCAGCCCAAAAGTTTTTTGCAAATATTCCTGCGAGCCTACCTCCCCAAATCTATCGTTTACGCCTATACGTTTAAATTTCACACCCACTGCATTTTCAGCTAAAACTTCAGCTACCGCGCTCCCAAGCCCCCCGACAATAGAATGATTTTCAAAAGACATTACCGCCTTTTTACCGGCCGCGCATTTGAGCAGAGTTTCGGCATCTAAAGGTTTAATGCAAAACATATCTATTACCTGAGCGCTAACATTTTTATCAGCTAAAATTTTACATGCATCCAGCGCATCGCTTACAAGCTGGCCGGCGCACACAATTAAAATATCTTTCCCTTCATTTAAAACATTTGCCTTGCCAAGCTCAAAAGTTGATCCCTTCTTATAAATATTTTTCACGCCTTTGCGGTTTGCGCGCACATAGTGAATGCCTTTAAGTTTTGCAAAAGTTTTTACTATCCACTCCAACAAAACGGCATCGCTTGCATCGCAAACTATTGCTTCTGGAATTTCGCGCATCAAAGCTACATCCTCAAAACTTGTATGCGTGCCGCCGTTGGGACCGACTGCAAAACCAGGATCCGAGCCAAATATATTTACGGTATTATGCGCATATGCGCCCGCCATATAGAGCTGATCATAATTTCTGCGGCTGACAAAAGGCGCGAAAGAATGAATAAACGGTATAAACCCGACGGCGCTCAAACCCGCCGCAATGCCCGTCATATTAGCTTCGGCGATACCGACATCAATAAATCTATCGGGATTAGTTTTCTTTATTTTTTCCAAACCGCTTGCGCTGCCCAAATCCGCATCCAAAGCTATAATTTTATCGTCTGTTTTCATTAGTTCAATAAGCGTTGCTACGAAAGTTTTTGCCAGTTCAGTTTTTTCATTATTTATATCAAGGCTAAACATTTTTTTTGTCCCCCTTTAAATAGTTTTCAAGTTCGCTAATCGCATCTTCGGCCGCCTTAATAATTTCCGGATTATTAAATTTCACCGAGTGATTGGATGCATAATTTTCAAAATATTTTACGCCTTGGCCTTTAGTTGTATCAAGCGCAATGCAGACGGCGCCGTCCTTTATTTCTCTGCATTTATCAAGCGCCATGCTTATGCTTTCCTCGTCCGCGCCGTTTGCCTTGACGGTAAAAAATCCAAAAGCTTCCATTTTTTTTGCAATGTCAAAAGGGTTGAGGATATCTTTGGTCCAGCCGTCCAACTGCTTTTTATTTATATCTATCATAACTATACAATTGTTTAATTTTTTAGCGGCGATATATTGAAACGCTTCCCAGCATTGACCTTCATTTAATTCTCCGTCTCCAACAATGAGATAGACATATTGATCGGTTTTATTTAGTTTAAAGCCGGTGGCAATGCCGGCGGCAAGGGATGTTCCCTGTCCAAGCGAACCTGTGGTCATGTCAATGCCCGGCGTTTTTAAGCGATCGGGATGAGACGGCAAAATTGTGCCGCCTTCATTTAAAGAGTTTAGAATTTCTTTATCAAAAAAACCCAAGTTGGCAAGCGCCGCATACAAAACGGCTCCAGCATGGCCTTTTGATAAAACAATCATGTCGCGGTCGGTCCAGCGCGGATTTTTAGGATCGTATCGCAAATATTTTGAATACAGCACGCTCATTGTTTCAACCAAAGACAATGACCCGCCCAAATGCCCATAGCCCATGTGAAGAAGCATTTTCAAAATGTCCAGCCTAATTTGCGCCGATAACCTTTTTAGATCCAGCAGTTGCTCTTTTGTCATAGTAGCTCCTTATAAGATTGTTAGGCAAAAATGCCATTAGATCTATTTTAACAAAAATTTATTTTTTAAAGCTTCATTTTACTTTCAATTTGGGGGGATAAAAATATTTTTTATTTTTTGCAAAAAGAAAATTAAAAATTACGCATTATTTTTTGGGTTTATATTTTTTAAAAAGCGAAATAAGCTCTGTGTATTTTTATAAAGAGGCTGTTTCTGGTTTGCCGACTTGTTTTGACTTTTCTATAATGTATAGAATTGGCATTAAATTTGTTTAAGGAAATTTTATGAAATATAGAGTATGTATAATTTACAATAAAACCAAACCTCTCGCAAAAAAACTTTCTTTTGAAATTGAGCAATTTTTACAAAAACATTCCTGCAGAGTTGAAATTTACGATTCTTTAAAAATTAAAGTTAAAAAATTTGATTTTGTTTTATCATTGGGAGGGGACGGCACAATGTTGAAGGTTATGCGTTCTTTTGCTCCGATAGGCGTTCCAATAAAAGGCATAAATTTAGGGACGCTTGGTTTTTTAACCGATACAAATTGCGATGAAGTTTTTTCGCTTTTAGAAAATATTCTCACTGCAGGCATAAAAATTGAAAACCGCATAATGCTTGAAGCGCAGTTTTTTTATAAAGGCAAAAAAACAAAAATAATTGCCGCAAATGAATTTGTCGTCAGATCTATTGATATTGGCAAATTAATTTCTGTGGATATAAGCATTGAAAATAAAACTATTACGCAATATAAATGCGACGGCATGCTTATCGCCACGCCGACAGGCTCTACAGCTTATTCTCTGGCCGCTTCAGGCCCGATAGTTTACCCCACGCTTGCCGTTTCAATTTTGGTTCCAATTTGCCCGCACATGCTTTCGCAAAGACCGATGATTTTATCCCAAGACGAAAAAATTTCGCTCTGGGCGTACAACAAAGACAATAACTCAAAAATATTGATAACTGCCGATGGGCAAGACAAATATTTGCTTAAAAATAATAGTTCTATTGTTTTTAAGATTTATTCTAAAAGAGTAAAACTTATTTCAAATTTTTCAAAGCCGTATTTTCAAACTTTAGAAAAAAAATTGCATTGGGGGGTTTAATGATTTTATCGCTTTCCATAAAAAATTATGCTTTGATAGAGGACTTAAACTTAAACTTTAATGAGGGGTTTACCGCCATTACAGGCGAGACCGGCGCGGGCAAATCTATTTTGCTAGAGGCATTAGAGCTGGTCTGCGGAAAACGCGCCGACACTTCCGCCATCCGCACGGGTTGTTTAACTTGTTCAATAAGCGCATCTTTTATTTATAAGGATGAGCAGATTTCTAATTTCCTTTCAAAATTTTCTATTGACGCTGACGACAATACAATTTTAATAAGACGCACGATAGAAAACTCAGACGGCATTGGCCGCAGCAAAGCTTTTATCAATGACTGCCAAGTAAATATTTCTACGCTTGCGGCGCTTGGAAATATGCTTATGGATTTTCATGCCCAAGATGAGAAATATACATTAAACGCTCCCAGCGCTCAAATTGCAATTTTGGATTCTCAAATCCCGCAAGCTCCTCAACTTTTATCGCAAATTTCCAAACTTTATTTTGACCTTAGCGCATTAAAGCAAGAATTGGACGATTTAAATTTATCTGAGGCGCAAAAAGCGCAAAAAATAGATTTATATTCTTTTCAGTTAAACGAAATAAACGATGCGCAGCTTACTACAGGCGAGGATGAACGGCTTGAAATTGAACTGCCTAAATTAAAAAACGCTGAAAAAATTTCCGCTCTTTCAAATGAGATAATAGCCCTGCTATATTCAAATGAGAATTCTGCGCTTTCGCTTATTTCCAAGATAACAAAAAATCTCCAAAACCTGACGGAACTCGGCATAGACACGGCGGAAATTTTAAAGTTGGCTGGCGATTCTTATTATCAGCTTGAGGAAGTTTATCATTCTGTAGACGACACTCTCTCCAAAACGGATATCAGTCCGGAAAAATTAAATCAAGCTCTTGCGCGCCATGATCTCATAAAAAAGTTAAAGAAAAAATACGGCCAGACAATTGATGAGATTTTAGCTTACGGCTTAAAGGTGGGCGTTGAACTTGAAACTTTAGAAAATTTAGGCGCCAATGCCAATAAGCTGGAACTTGAAATTGAGGCAAAAGAAAAAGAGATCTTGCAGCTTTGCGATATTTTATCGCAAAAGCGAAAAGCGATCAGCGCGGATTTTAGCAAGAGGATTAAAGAGCAATTGGGAGAACTTGAAATTGCAAATGCCGTTTTTGAAGTTGATATTAGTTCAAAAGATATTTCAGCTAATGGCAAAGACAAAGTGGAATTTATGTTTAGCGCAAATGCGGGCCAACAAGTTTCGCCTTTAAGGCATTGCGCTTCAGGGGGGGAGATGTCTAGGGTGATGTTGGCGATAGAACTTTCAGCAAAATTTAATGCCGATCAGACTGCAATTTTTGATGAAATAGACACAGGAACCGGCGGCAGGGCGGGCGATAAAATAGGCAAAAAACTTGCCGAGCTAAGCCGCCAAAAACAAGTTTTTTCTGTAACTCATCTTGCGCAAAGCGTTGCTTTTTGCGATACGCATATAAAAATTTTCAAAGAAATTGTAGACGGGCGGGCTATTAGTTATGCAAAAGTTTTAACTCCGCAGGAAAGCGTTGCGGAAATTGCAAGGATGATTTCAGGCCAAGAAATTTCAGATTCCGCTCTCAGCCATGCGCA
>JAITCX010000182.1 GCA_031282945.1 Elusimicrobiota bacterium | reverse complement strand
AAACAATAATAAGTTATATTTCCAAGCCTAAAAACAGCGCAAAAATACTATTAGAAAATTTTTGGATCAATACTCCCCGCTAAATTGCCGCTCAAACGTTGAACTGTTTTTTGAAAAGCTTCTTCTTGAGTCTTGCCGTAAGCAAAAGCCTCCAAAACCTGCATCTTTTGGCCAAGCGAAAACTCAACCTTTAAAACGCACATTATCATCCCATTTCTCACATTTTGGTAACTCTCATTGGCAATTTTCACATTTAATAATGTATCGCTCTCGGGAACAATTTTATACCCTAATTTACTAAAAACCGTCCTAATATCTGCCGCCAAATCTTTTAAACGTTCATCTAAATTTATGGCAATGTCAACTTTAGAACGCTCTGAAAGGCGGCGCTTTTCTTGCTCAACTACCTTTTCTTTGCGCTGCCTTTCTCTTTCAATATCCGCCTTATCGTATTCAATTAAAATGTAGCCCACAATGCCGTTTTTGTCCTGAGTATACTGAAAATCTCTTATGATGCCTTGCGTCAATTGAGTTTGGTCGGTGGTAATATTTGTGGAAGAATTTAATGCGCTTGCATCTGAAGTAACACTATAATTTGTTGCTGCGCTTAAAGAAATTCCTAAATACTGAGCGGCTTTTGAGAGCGCATCCAAATAAGCCTGCTGGCGGGCGTCAGCCAAATTGTCGGCTATGCCGGAAATGCCGCTGAAAAGATAGGAGTTGCCGTCAATCCATGTTTTGCCCGCCCAGCTCGGCGCTTGAGCAGTCTGGACGCCCTTAGTCTCTGCGGCGGCCGCCGCATAAGAACTAAAAATTAAAACAGCCGCCGTAAATAAAAGTAAAAGAGATCTAAACATTATTGTCCCTGCGCCGCAAAAAATCTATCCTCAACTTCTTTAGCTAATTCTTTAGCGCTTTTATTTGCTGTCATTTGTGTACTGGTTTTATCAAAAGCAGTTGCCACAAGTTTCTTGAAATCCTGTTGGCTAAGCTGCGCTAAAACATAAGAACGATAATAAACTTTTGTCGTCCCAGTGTCTCTATTGGTTTCAGAAATCCTCTGTGAGTATGACCCTTTAACAGCCACTCCGCTCAGAGTTAAATTGTCTACAACAGAGAAAAATACATCTTTTAAATATATGCCTGTCGCTTCATCATAAGCTTCGCTTTCCAATGCCCGTGAAAACTCCACGCGTACCGTTGCCTTAACCTGCTCGGCAATTTGCGTTACAGCGGAGGCCTGCGCGCTCCTACGAGATGCTTCCATATTTGTCATCCCTTCGGCCATACCGCGATATAAATAATTTCCGTTCGCTTCCCAAAAATCGTCCGTATTATTTACCCAGTCGGGCGTCGCAATATTAGGAACGCTTTCCAAAACTACTATCGTTATAGGACTTGCATTGCTGTTTGCTATTACTTGCGATCCGCCGCCGCATGAAAATAATGCAAAACTTAGAACTAAAAATGCAGACAACCCAAAAATTTTACTTTTCATAATTTCTCCTTAACCTCTTATTTTAAAATTGGCCGTCTTTGAAAAACCAATTGCTAATTTTAAATTATTGCACACTGCGCTTGCTAGACATTTTTTAGCCTTTTTCATCAACAGCTTTTCTAGGCGCTAGTTCAATCTTTTTTGAGACAGATGGTATTTCTTTTTTGTAGAAATCCATAAACTTTTTATCTTTATTTAGCTTTTTATTTTTTTGCCAAAAATAAAAACGCTGTTTGTTTTATCTCTTAAAGCTAAACCCTGTTTTTGTAAAAATTCTTTTTTTAAACCGCTTGAGTTTTACTTATCTCTTTAGCTTTTTTGGCTTGTTGGTAAAACTCCGCCCGCTATTGTATCTGGGGCTTGCTAGCGCCCGCGCAAAGCGCGGGCGCTAGCCTTTTAAAAACTCGCCTGCTCCTCTTAAACTTTTTTGCGCAATGCAAAACTAATTTCTAAATCTAAAATAAAATTTTGCAATGTTTCCATGCGAGTTTTCTAAAAGGGATAGCCGCAGGCAAAGCCTGCGGCTATCCAAGCCCCTTCCCCTCAGATATTCAATCTTTTTAATTGCCTGCTAAACAAAAAACGCCAAACGCCGACAAATGATGTTTTGGTCAGCGCTTGGCAAATAAATACTTCTTATTTTATCTCAAGGTCTCTACAACAACAAAAGTCTTTTTTCCTTCTGTAACTTCTACCGTTATAGTTTGTCTTCTAACAACATTAGAATTTTCATTTACAAAACTAACTGTTATTGTATGTTTGCCTACTGGCAGAAAGAATCTGGACATCAAAATATCAGATGGCAATGTCGTCCATGTTCTTGTGTCGGCGACTGCCAATGCAGCCATAGCAATAGTCAAAGCCTTTTTAGCCGCCATGCCTGCCAACTTTCCCTCTTTCTCCTCGACGGCTTGAGCCGCTACCATACCTGCAGTATATTTTATTGCCGCAGAGGCAATGGTTTTTGCGCGAATTTTTCCTATTTCATCCGCTAAGGTTTTTTCTGCAATTGTTGCAATATCTTGCGCTACATAAGATCTTATTGGATCCCCTTGGCCTGTCTCCACCCAAAAAGCGGCAACGGAATGCGGAATTCTTTGATAAGCGGGGAAAGCCAATTTAATATAATCATTCATGAGTAGACTTGCCGCCACATCATTAGCTGTTTGATCTTTTTTTGCCTGAGCTGAACCTACTGTGGTTGCGCTTACATAAGTATTAGCCTCTCCCACCGTCAGCGTGATAATTTCTTCAACTTTTTTAGGTGAAAGTCCATTATAATCTACAATAATAACTTCTCCTTGTCCCGCAGGAATTGCATTGCTTTTAGCTGATGGATATTTAGATTTAATATCTCTTGCGACGGAATCCAAACGGAGAGCTAATGCGGTTGTATAATAGGAATCTATTAAATCCTGAGGAGCGGCCACACCGCTTATTGAATTTCTATATGCGGCAAGCGCTAGACCGTATTCGGTATAAGCGTCATTTATATAACCCGCATTTTCAAAGACTAACCCTGAGAAATAACGCACAAAACCATCGTCTTTATAAAAATCGCGGTAGAGTGTTTTTAAATATGCATCGGCTTGTCTTGCTTCAACTGCGGCGCCGTTGGCATCCCCTTCTAAAATATAATTCAAAGCGTTAAACACATAGATATGCGCGCGCTCATAGCTCTTTCCATAATATGGCAAAACCAAATCGTTTGCCACAACAGACAAAGCTCCCGCGCTTACGCTCTTTGTATAAAAATCATCAAAAGTTTTTTTAGCGACATCAAAAAATGTTTTGCTTATAGCGTAATTTTGGAAATAATGATTTGTTAATCCTGCATCCAAATTAAACAATAAAATATTTTTCTCGCCGTAAATTTTCTCTTGAGAGCTTTCAACTAATTCCACCGCTTTGCTGAACCTATTCTCCTCTAAATCCGTGCGCAGCTGCCCATAATATTTATTGGCGCCGCCTCCGCAAGCAGACAAAAATACTAAAACCGCTAGACTGCAAATGCCTAAAAATTTCTTTCTTAAATTCATCTATTTCTCCTTTACAGAAATTATAAAACCCATCCCCTAGAAAATGGAGATGCTTTGCGAAAACAAAACAAAAAAATTAAGCTTTAAGTTTTCTCTTTGTAATATATTTCTTAATTTGCTTCTCGCCTGTCCAAACGATAACGTTTGATTCCATATCCGTCAACTCCAAATTCACTTGATAAAATTTGACCTGTTTGCCTCCTTCTTGATCAAAAATTGTGTTGATAGTTCCCGTCAACATAAAATCGCTGGCAGTTTCATAATTTTGTCTTTTTGCATCTTGGGCATTCTCAGCTTGTTCGGCGCGTTCGGCTCTAACGGCGGCTCTTTGTTGGCCGCTTTGAATAAAGAGTACGCGTCCGCTATTTATCAAAGCGCGCTGAAGGTTTAACACAAAAGTCTGCGTGTTTATATGTTCCTGCGCTTGATTTATAACACTGCCGACTATAACTTTAGGTTCGGCCCCATTATGCTTTTGGCTAAAATTTGTAAGCCAGCGTTCATTTAAGGCTTGCTCTATCATTTGCTGCGCAACCAGCTGCGAGTCGGTATCGTTCCAATCTCCGCTTAGGTCTATTTGCGCCCCGGTGTCCACTCTTGCGATAGTTTGGCTTGGGCCGCAAGCGCTAAAAACCAAAACTCCAAGCCCCACCACTAGACACATAACAAAATTTACTAACTTCATTCTTACCTCCATAATAAAATTATTTCTTTTGTCAAAAGAAACAAAACTCAAACGACAAGGCATGTTTCTCTTTTTTGAAAAAAGAGAAACAGAAAAACTAACGACCCTGACCCCTTTTGCTGCTTTTTGTAAAAGCGGAAAAAATAACAAGGTCATTTCAAATTTAAATTCCGCTTTTAAAAAGATAAATGGGGAAATATTTTTTCTATTTTTTGGTAAAAATTTTTACACCGCCTCATTGCTACTCCTGCAAAATCTATAAAAAAAATACGGCGTATTATTATAAATGGCAAATATTGCTATTTATATGCGGCCCTGAGTTTGCAAGAAAAATATTGAAATTATCAAAAGCAAAAATTGTTTTATGCGCTTTATCTGCACTGCTATTTATAAAAGTTAATTTTGATTTCTTAAAAGAAAAATTGGAGTTGATTGCATAAAGCTTGCCGCTGTTTAGGGCGCTTTGCGTATTGCTCATAAAAGCGCGGCTTAGGGAAAAAACAGGCATGAAATTATGTGTAAGATTTATAAACGGCGCATATTTTGCGGCGCCGAGGATCTTATAAAAACTTAGGTTTTTATAAGTAAATGTTTTCGGGTTGAGAGAAATTTTTGGTTTTGCGGCGGCATTAGAATTTAAAGTTTTATATGAAGTATTGATTGTTGTATTGTTGAAATTTGGTTGAGTAATGGGTGAAGAATATTTATAGGCTGTATTTGATATAGCCGCAGCGTTTTGCATTGCAAAAGATGAAAAGAAATATTGAGACGTAGATTTAGTTAAAGTTGTAGTTGAATTTTTTTTATAGATTTTGCAGGAGTAGCAATGAGGCGGT
>JAITCX010000168.1 GCA_031282945.1 Elusimicrobiota bacterium | reverse complement strand
TATTCAAAGCAAGTTGATCCGATTGCCTTGAGAGAAGCTATAAAATCAGCGCTGGAAACTAGGCCTTTCAGCTCTAAGGGCAAAGGTTTAAAAATTAAAGAGTGGGCGCAAGTGAGCGTCAAACCTCCATTTTTTGTTTTTGAAGTCAATGATAAAGAGCTGGTGCATTTTTCTTATGAGAGGTATTTGGCAAATTGTTTGCGCGAGGCTTTTGGGTTTTATGGCACTCCAATATTTTTGAAGTTTAGGCAGTACTTTAGAAATTCAAAAAGTTAGCGCGAGTTGTGAAAAAGGGGGGGGGCTTTGTCGTGTCCTCTCTTTCTTGGGCGGGGCGTAAGTGCTGCTATGCAAGAATTTTTTTGCTTCTTGTTTTTGTTGTGTTGTTTGTTGTTGTCGTTGCTGTGTCGTACCCTTCTCGGGCGCTCTTTTTATTTTTTAGCCTAGCGCAAGCGGCAAAGCGCCTGTCTATGCGAGAAATTTTTTTGTGGTGGTATTGCTGTTGTCTTTGTTGTTGTCGTGTCGTACTTTCTCCCGCGCTCTTTTGGTTTTTCGGCGTAGCGGAGCGTAAGCGCTGCTATGCGAGAAATTTTTTTCGCCAAGAGAGCAGGGAAACTGGAAGTTTCCCTGCTCTCACCCAGGTGGCGTGACAGTATGGAATGCTGTCTGTCACGTGGAAGAGTAGATTTTGCGCGGGGGCGAAAAAAATTTTCGCAAGCGCGGCGCCGAAAAACCAAAAGGTAGCGCAAAAAAAATATAAAGAGTTTGATAGAGAGAAAGGAAGTTATGAACTTTCAATGAGAAGGAAATGAATTTTAAAAAGGGATTTTAAGCGCTTATTTTTAATCAAAAGGAAACGCAAAAAATAAAAAGAAATAAGTTTAAAGAGTGTTAATTTTCTATTTCTTTTTTGTAGAAAAGAGAAGCAAGTTGCACGTGTCGTTAGAAGTTTTTGTTTCTTTGGTAAAAGAAATTTCTGTCTCTCTTTGACAAAGAGAGAATTATACTTTAAGTTGTTGTTAGTTTTCTGTTTCTCTTTTTCAAAAGAGAAAAATGTTTTTTTATGCACCCTTCCCTATCTTTTCCTGCAATTATTTCCTATGGAATCTTTTTCACTTTTAATTTCACTAATTCCCCAATTTTCTCTATCCCTTTGTGACGAGAAAAGCATTTAATGCGGGCAAAATATGTTATAATATCAATTTTACACATGATGAGGGCTTTTTATAAAAATTTTATGGAGCGGCAATGACAATAAGGAAAAATATAGAAATAATTAGAGAGGAAATTTCCGCCGCCTCCGACGGAAGATCCGTAGATCTTATAGCTGTAACAAAAACTTTTCCGCCTGAAAATATTATTGAAGCTTTAGAATCTGGCATAACAAATATTGCAGAAAGTAAAATTCAAGAGGCGGCTGCAAAATTTTCCTGCCTAAATCTTAGCGGCATAAAGACTCATTTTATCGGTCATTTACAGACAAATAAAGTAAAAAAAGCTGTAGAACTTTTTGATTTAATACACTCCCTTGACAGCTTGCATTTGGCGCAGGAAATTTCAAAACAAGCCGAGCGTATTGGCAAAATTCAAAATTGTTTAATTGAAATAAAAGTTTCCGATGAACCTTCAAAAACAGGCATTCGCCCTCAAGAATTAAAGACTTTTTATGATAAAGTTTGCGGCTTAAATAATGTTTCAATAAAGGGTTTAATGATTATTACTCCGCTATTAGATAATATTTTAGATTCAAAAATTTATTTTGACAGAGCGTATAAACTTTTTTCTGATTTTTCTAGTAAAGACTTTTCTATTTTATCTATGGGAATGTCGGGAGATTTTAAACAAGCTATAGAATGCGGTTCTAATATGGTTAGGATAGGGACGGCAATTTTTGGAGGCAGGGATTATGGAAATCGGTAAAAAAATTGTTTTTGTTGGGTCGGGCAATATGGCAAGGGCAATCATCAGCGGCATCATATCCGCTGGAATGATAAGTCCTACAAATGTTATTTGCAATGATATTGTCAAGGACAAGTTAGATAAACTCTCGCATGATTTCGGCATCTCAATTGCAAAAGATAAAAGGACGGCATTGCTCGGCGCCGACATAATTTTTCTCTCCGTTAAACCTCAAGATATTGCAAATGTTTTAACTGAGATAACTCATTTTATACAGACGGGCGCAATAATAATATCTATTGCCGCCGGCATTACAACAGATTTAATAGAAAAATATTTAGATAAAAAAGTAGCGGTTATTAGGGCAATGCCCAATACTCCCGCAATGGTTGGTTCGGGCGCGACTGCATTATGCGCCGGCAAATATGCAAATTCAGCTCAACTCCAAAAGGCTCAGTTTTTGTTTTCAGCAGTTGGAAAAGTTGTAATTGAGGATGAATCAAATTTTGATGCGATAACGGCTTTGTCCGGATCCGGTCCCGCTTACGTTTTTTATCTATGTGAATTAATGGCTCAGGCAGGTCAAGAGCTGGGACTAAAAAAAGAAATTGCCGAGGCGTTTGCAGCTCAAACTGTTTATGGAGCTGGAAAAATGCTGGTTAAGTCGGGCGCTTCCGCCACGGAGTTAAAACAGAGAGTTAAATCTCCAAAAGGCACGACGGAAGCGGCATTAAATTATTTTGAAGAATGTAAGTTTAAAGATATTGTTTTGGAGGCGGTGCGCCTTGCCAAAATCAGATCTCAACAGTTGAGAAAATAAAAATAAGGAGGGCGCTATGATTATAAAAGTGAGAGTAATTCCTAACGCAAAAAGAAATGAAGTTGTTGGGCGAATAGGTTCAATTTTAAGAGTAAAAATTGGCGCGCCTGCAGTTGAGGGACAGGCAAATGAAGCTTTATGCGATTTTTTAGCGGAGTTTTTTTCTGTTAAACGTTCGGAAGTTTTTTTGAGAAAAGGCGAACGCGGCAGAGAAAAAACAATAGAAATTATTGGCAAGCCTGAGCAGGCTTTAGATGAAATTTTAGATACGATACCTTAAATTAAGGGATAAAAAATGAATAAAAAAGAAAATGATGTCAAAGTAAAAAATAAATCTGGACAAGAAAAACAAAAAGAAACGTTAGACTGCAAGAGTGCAGATAATAAAGTTAAAGATAAAAAAGATTTTTCCGCCACAGTAAATCTGCCGCATACAGATTTTCCTATGAAGGCAAATCTCCCTCAAACCGAGCCGCAGTTTGTTAAATTCTGGCAGGATCAAAATATTTATCAAAAAATTTCCGAGAAAAATTGTCATAAAGAAAAATTTATTTTTCATGATGGGCCGCCCTATGCAAATGCGCATATCCATATCGGCACAGCTCTAAATAGAGTTTTAAAAGATTTTATAATAAAGTACCGCTCAATGGCGGGTCAATATGTCCCATATACGCCCGGCTGGGATTGCCATGGTTTGCCGATAGAACAACTGGCATTGAAAGAACTTAAAACCGATAAGAATAAAGTAGACACGCTTGTTTTTAGGAAACAGGCGGCGGACTTTGCCAGAAAATTTGTCGGCATACAAAAAGAGGAATTTAAAAGGCTGGGGGCTTTTGCGGATTGGGATCATCCCTACTTAACTTTACTTCCAAGTTATGAGAAATCAATTTTAGAACTTTTTGCAATTCTGGTGGAAAAGAATTTTGTCTATAGAAAAATTAAACCTGTTTTGTGGTGTACTAATTGCCAAACGGCTCTTGCCGATGCAGAGGTGGAATACGCCGATCATGTTACGAAATCTATTTTTGTAAAATTTGACCTCGTAGAGTTGCCGAAAAATTTGGTAAATAAAGCTAATGTTTTAGAGAACTTTTCTGTTTTAATTTGGACCACGACCCCTTGGACGCTGCCGTCAAATTCTGGACTTGCTTTTAATGCAGAGGCAGATTATATCGCCGCTGTTTTTAATTTTTCAGACGGCAGGAAAGAAAAATTGATAGTTGCAAAAGAGCTTGCAAAAAAAGTGCATGAAAATATTGGAGCTGCGGATTTTGAAATAATTGAGACAATAAAAGGCGCTGACTTTTTGGGCATATTGTGCCATAACCCTTTAGAAAATATAGACAGGCTTTCAAAAGGAATTTTAGCGGATTTTGTAAGTTTGGAAGATGGCACGGGAATTGTGCATATTGCGCCGGGACATGGTCAAGAGGATTATGAGGCGGGGCTTGCATATAATTTAGAAATTATTTCGCCGGTCAATGACAAAGGTCTTTTTACAAAAGATGTGGCGGAATATGAAAACATGCATGTTTTTAAAGCGTCCGACTTAATAGTTGAAAGATTGGAAAAAGCCGGTAAAGTTTTGGCAGTGCATACTCTAAAGCATTCTTATCCGCATTGTTGGCGCTGTAAAAAACCAGTAATTTTTAGAGCGACTCCGCAGTGGTTTATAAGCATAGATCACAATGATTTAAGGCAGGAACTTTTAGACGATGCGGCTGGAGTAAATTGGATTCCTAAATACGGCCAAAACAGAATTTCGGGGATGCTTGCGTCCCGTCCTGATTGGTGCGTCAGCAGGCAAAGATTGTGGGGAGTTCCTATTCCTGTTTTCTATTGCAAAGATTGCAATGAGCCGTTATTGGATTCAAATTTAATTAAAAAAATCGCCAAACTTTTTGGAGAAAAAGGTTCGGACTGTTGGTTTGAAATGTCGGAAAAAGAATTGCTGTCTGAGGATTTCCCAAAATGCAAAAAATGCGGCGGCGTCAGCTTTAGAAAGGAAGAAGATATTTTAGATGTGTGGTTTGATTCGGGGGCTTCTTGGAAAGCTGTATTAGAAAGCGGCAATTACAAAGATTTAAGTTTTCCTGCGGATTTATATCTGGAAGGAAGCGATCAGCATCGCGGTTGGTTTCACACTTCTTTAATTTTATCGGCCGCTTGTCAGGGGGTGGCTCCTTACAGAAATGTGTTAACTCATGGTTTTGTGGTGGACGGGCAAGGCAGGAAAATGTCTAAATCTTTAGGCAACGGCATAGACAGCCAAACGCTTGTAAATCAGCATGGCGCGGATATTTTAAGATTGTGGGTTGCCTCAAGCGATTATCGCGAGGACATTAGAATTTCAGACGAGATATTAAAAGGTTTAAGCGATTCCTACAGAAAAATTAGGAATACAATTAGATTTTTACTGGGCAATTTAAATGGATTTTCCGTCTCTCAAAAACTTCCTTTTGAACAAATGGCGGAGATTGATAAAAATGCGCTTTTTGTTTTAGACGATGTCATAGAGCAGGCCAATGCCGCTTTTAAAGATTATGAATTTCATAAAGCCGCGGCATGTATAAATAATTTTTGCACCGTATTTTTGAGCGGTTTTTATTTGGATGCATTAAAAGATATTCTCTATTGCGGCAAGCGAGACGACAAAAATAGATTGAGCGCCTGCAGCGCAATGTTTGAAATATTAAATGTTTTAGTTATTCTTTGCGCGCCGATTCTCTCTTTTACCGCCGAGCAAGCTTGGGATTATATTCGCAAATTTCTGCCGGATAGCCCCATTTCAGTTTTTCTTGCAGATTATCCAATTGCAAAACATAAAAAAGATTTAGCTATAACGGAAAAATGGGATACGCTTTTAAAAGCTAAACAAAAAGTTTCCGTCATTTGCGAAAAATTGAGACAAGAAAAAATTATTGGGTCAAATATGGATGCCGCTCTAACAATAGAATATGGGAAAAAATATGATGAGGCGTTTAAAAATAAAGAGGATGTATGTTTAGCTTTTGGGTGTTGGGATATAAAGCTTAAAAAAATTGAGAAAGCTGACGGATTATTTATAGAAGCAAAAAAATCTGAACTTTTAAAATGCGCTAGATGTTGGCGGCATATTGAGGATGTAAAAGACGGTTTATGCAAACGGTGCGCCGAGGCTGTTAGTGAAATTAAGTAAACCGATAATTTTAGCTATTGCGATTTTTGTTTTAGATCAAATAACTAAATTTTTAGTTGTAAAATTTATAGGTTTTGGAAAAGTTATCGCTATTATTAAACCGTTTTATTTTTTCAATCTTGTAAATCTGCATAATACGGGAATTGCTTTCAGCGCTTTTACGGGCGGCAATTTATTCTTTTTAATTTTTGTTTCCATTTTTTTGATTGCGCTTTTTATTTGGCTTTTAAAAAATTATGATAAACTTTCCAAATTGCAAAGATATGCTTTTTGCATGATTTTTGCGGGAGGCGCGGGAAATTTAGTTGACAGAATTTTTAGAGGTTGGGTTGTGGATTTTTTAGATTTTGGATTTTACGGTTTAAGATGGCCGGCCTTTAATATTGCCGATTCCGCTGTATGCATTGCAGCCGCGCTGATATTTATTAGTTTAATAAAAATTAAAAAATCTTAAAGAGGGGCAAATATGGGTTTTGAAATTATAGAACTAAAAAGTTTTGGCGATAAAAATGGTTCTCTCGTTCCTTTGGAAGCAAATAGGAATGTTCCATTTGATATAAAAAGGGTCTATTATATTTTTGGCACAAAATCAGATTTTGTGCGGGGAAAACATTCTCATTTAAAACTCAAGCAGTACATCATATGCGTGAGCGGTTCATGCGATTTTTATTTGGATGCAGATGCAAAAGGCAAAAAGCTGATTTCTTTAAACACTCCATTGAAGGCAATTTATATAGAGGGAAATGTTTGGCGGGAATTTTCAAATTTTTCTAAAGACTGCGTTATTTTAGTTTTAGCAAATCAATATTATGATGTCAGCGATTATATAAGAAATTATGAGGAATTTTTAGAATGCCGCAAAATATGATTCATCCATTAGCGGATGTTCAAAGTCAAGATATAGGCGCCCAGACAAAAATTTGGCAATTTTGCGTAGTTTTAAAAGGCGCAAAAATAGGAAGCGGTTGTAATATTTGCTCGCATGTTTTTATAGAAAACGATGTTATAATCGGCGACAATGTAACCATAAAATGCGGCGTGCAGATTTGGGACGGCATTACAATAGAGGACAATGTTTTTATTGGACCGAATGTAACATTTTCAAATGATAGATATCCTAAATCCAGAAATAAAAATTTTAAATTGGAAAAAACTTTAATAAAAAGCGGCGCTTCAATTGGCGCAAATGCAACGATTTTACCGGGCATAACAATATTTGAAAATGCTTTGATTGGAGCTGGAAGCGTTGTCACAAAAGATGTGAAAAAAAATTCTATAGTGTTTGGAAATCCCGCCAGATGTAGAGAGTAGTTTTTAGAGAGATTAAAAAATTAACTTAAAACTTTCTATAAAATGATATTTATTGTTTTTTAGCAAGGCAAAAAGGAGAATTAGCCGTGGGGCAAAGTTGTTTTAACTTGATAATGTCTAATTATAATCAAGCTAAGTTTATTAAACAGGCGGTAGAATCGGTTTTATCGCAGAAAACTAATTTTAAATTTGTTCTCACAATAGTTGACGACAATTCTACAAAAGATAATTCTGTTGAGATAATTAAAGATTATGCAAATTCTTATCCAGATATTATAAAACCTATATTTGCAAAACAGAATGTGGGTTATCTTGGCAATGTTTTAAGAGCGAGTCAAGATTTAAATACGAAATATTTTGCGCTTTTGGATGCAGACGATTATTATACAGATGAAAACAAACTGCAAAAAGCTTTTGATTTTTTAGAAAGCAATCCGCATTATACAATATATTCCACAAACACTCTTCGCGTTTATGATGACGGCAGGCGGGTTCCGTATATAAACACAGATATAAAAGAAAAAGATTTTACATTTGACGATTATGTTGCAGACAATGCTGTTTTGCCTTGCACGCCGGGTCTGGTATTTAGAAATGTTATTTTTTCTAAGGGAGTTCCGCAGCTTTTAAAGGATGCGATTGGCACAATTTCGGAGCGTTCTTTTGAGGGAGATGGGGCGAGGTTTCCGATGCATTTATATTATGGCAAAGCTAAATTTGTAAATCATATAGACGGAATTTACAGAGTTACAAATGATGGGATTTGGATGCGGCTTAGTGATTTTGACAGGGGCGTTTTAATTGCAAAGATGTTTGCAGATTTAGCTAAATTTTTTGATGCAAAATATAAAATTGCATTTTTAGCTAAGAGTTATATTTACGCTAAAGAGGCGCTGAGAACATTAAAACTCAAATACGATTTTGCAAATCCAGCTACTGCCGCATTTCAGCAAAGCTCTTTTATAGTTTTGCATTCAGTTCTATCTCAAACTTTAGAGCATAAAGATGAAGTTAATGAGTATATCAAAAACAATCCAATTAAAAAGAAAATAAATTTAAAAAACAAAATTCGTTTGATGTTATTTAACAAACTTGAAAAAAGTTTACAGTCTAAGAATTTGATTTAAGCCGCTAGAAGCCGCTATTGTTGTGTTTGCTTTTGGTTTTTTATGTAGTATTCTGCAAAATATGTAGCAAATATCGGCATTATAGGTTTCTTGTAACACCCAGTTTTTTAGCCTAGCGTAAGCGGTAAGGCGCTTGTCTATGGGGGATTTTTTTATTTTGTCGTTGTTTTTTTGTCTTGTCTTTGTCTTTCATTTTGTTGTTGTCGTGTTGTGCTCTCGCCTGCGCTCTTTTTATTTTTTAGCCTAGCGAAAGCGGCAAAGCGCCTGTCTATGCGAGAAATTTTTTTCGCCAAGAGGGCAAGGAAACTGGAAGTTTCTTTGCCCTCACCCAGGCGGGCGTGACAGTACAGACTGCTGTCAGTTACGTCAAAAGTAGAGTCGGCGCGGGGGCGAAAAAAATTTTCGCATGGCGCGTGGCTAAAAAATAAAAAGGAAGCGCAAAAAAACTATAAAGAGTTTGATAAAGAGAAAAGAAGTTATGAACTTTCAATGAGAAAGAAATGAATTTTAAAAAAGGGCTTTAAGCATTTGTCATAAAAAAAGGTAGCGCAAAAAAAATAAAGAGAAAAATGATTAAAGAGCGTTAATTTTCTGGTTTTCTTTTATAGAAAAGAGAAGTAAGCTGCAAGTGTCTTTAGTTTTCTGTCTCTCTTTTTAAAGAGAGAATAAAGTTTTAAGAGCCGTTAGTTTTTCTGTTTCTCTTTTTTTAAAAA
>JAITCX010000165.1 GCA_031282945.1 Elusimicrobiota bacterium | reverse complement strand
CCTGTTGCGCCTACAATTTTATAAGCCATAATTTTCTCCTTATTCCACTTGCCGAAAGTTTAAGCTAAATTTAATACTTTAACTTGCTTTGACAATTGCTCCACATCCGAAAAATCCGTTAACCCCGCTCTAAACGCGGTGGAACTGCCCGCCGCTACAGCTTGTTTGAGAGCATAACTATAATCCTTCTCTTTTAATATATACGCCAAAAAAACCGCAAGCAAAGTATCGCCCGAACAAGCCGTATTTACAACTTCGCCGCTGGGCGCATTTGCATAAATGCATGCCTCTTTATTTAAAAATATCGCGCCTTTAGATCCCATAGAAATCAAGACATTTTGCACGCCCCATTTCAGGAGTTTTTTGCCGCATAAAACGGCGCCTTTCCGATCTATTTTACGGGGAGCGCCAAACCATTTTGCCAGCTCATCCAAATTTGGTTTTAGCAAAAAAGGTTTACGGCTTGCAATTGAGCGCACGTCTATAGATTCGCTGTCAAAAATTACCTGAACGCCTTTTTGGGCGGCCGCCTCCATAATGGAAACATCTATTTTTTTAGGGGCGCCCGGCGGAACGCTGCCTGAGACGCATAAAATATCGTTTTTCTTTAATGAGCCGATTATATTTAGCAATTTATCAAAATCTGCGCTCAAAACTTGCGGACCGCGATTTACAAGTTTGTATTCCTGCCCTTTTGATTTAACCTTTGTAAATACATTTAAACGCGTCAAGCCGTCTATGCGGACAAAATTGGATTTAATAGATTTTTTTGCAAGTTCGGCTTTGATGAAATCCCCTGTAAAGCCTCCAATAAAACCCAAAGCTATAGAGTTTACTCCCAACATTTTCAAGACAAAAGAAACGTTTACGCCTTTTCCGTTTGGCTGCACATCCTGAGCGGCGGCGCGGTTTACAATATTAGGTTTTAAATCCTGCGTCTCCATAAATATATCTATGGCGGTATTCATCGTGCAGGTATAGATCATATTTTTCCTTCGCTTTTGCAAACTTTTGCGCGGCTTATGACAAAATCTTTTATGGCAATTTTTGCCATTTTGCCGTATTCTTTAGGATCAAAAATATCTGGATTTTGCAAAACTTTTCTCACTTCTCGGGTATAGAGATCGCGCAAATGCGTTGCATAGTTTACTTTAGAAATTCCAAGCTCAACGGCATGCCGCACGTCTGCATCATCTACGCCGCTTGTCCCATGCAAAACAAGAGGCAGAGACACAATTTGCGAAATTTCAGCTAACCTTTCAAAATCCAATTTAGGTTTTTGTTTATAATGCCCATGCGCCGTGCCAATGGCGACAGCTAGAGAATCTATGCCCGTTTTTTCTACAAATTCCAAAGCTTGAGCGGGATTGGTATAGAGCGCATCTTTTGCACCGACAACATGCTCGTCTTCTTTTCCGCCAACGGCGCCAAGCTCGGCCTCAACGGGAATGCCGTTTAATTTTGCAAAATCAACAACTTCTTTAGAGATGCGCACATTTTCATTAAACTCAAAATTAGACCCGTCTATCATCAAACTTGTATATCCGCATTCCATACAATATCTGCACAGATCCACACTATTGCCATGATCTAAATGTATGGCTATGGGGACAGGGCTTTTTTGCGCTATAGATTTAACTATTGAAAAATAAGTTAGGGCATCGGCGTATTTTAATGTTGAAGGGGTAGTTTGAATTATCACCGGCGACTTGGCGAGGAGCGCCCCATCAATAATTGCCTGAATCATTTCCATATTTTCTGCATTAAATGCCGCCACGGCATAATCATTTTCTCTAGCGCGCTTTAACATTTCTTTGGTGTTTACAAGAGCCATTGTCCCTCCTTTAAAGGTCAAATTCAACTGCCGCTTTTATTCTTCGTATTTTCTCAACCTAAAATTTACGCCTAATTCTTGGGCAATTTTTTCTACTTTTGAAGTATCCAAAAAATCAAAATCCACAGCGGTTATTGTTACGCTTGGGATACATTCTTTTGCTTTGCGCACGAAATCTAAAATTGCATCAAAAGATTCTTCGCCGAAATTGGGGCGGTTTATTTCATTATGTTCTTTAGGATTTGAGCCGTTTAAACTAATTGATATTGCGTCCACAAGTCCTGAGAGTTCGGGCAAAATATTTCTGCCCCAAAATTTATTTGCAAGCCCCGCGGTATTTATTCTCACCTTGCCGCCGTTTTGTTTTATCCAACGCGCAATTTCTTTTGACTCTTCCAAGCGAATTAAACAATCGCCAAACCCGCAAAAAACAATTTCGTTAAACTTTTTTGGATCGCCTATGGCGGCGATAACCTCATTGGCTGAAGGCTCAGCGTTGAGGTATAAATCGCTGCCGTGAAATTTATTTTTCCATTTACGTTTCATGCAATATGGACAGGCCATAAAACATCTGTTTGTAATATTTAAATATAAACTGTCCTTAAATGGATATGCATAGACATTCATTTTTTTACTCCTTAAAAAATAGAGTTTTGGCATTTTTAGTTGTGATATTTTCTATTTCATTTACATCCATATTTTTTATTTTCGCTAAAACTTTTGCAACTTCTTTTACAAAAGCGGGTTCGCTTCTCTTTCCTCTAAAAGGAACGGGAGCGCGGTATGGACAATCCGTTTCCAATAAAAGTTTAGAGCAATCTAAATTTGTTAGGGTTTGCCTAAAATCATCGGCATTTTTAAATGTTATGACGGAGCAGACGCCGATATAAAAACCCATATCTATTAAAGTTTGGGCTTGTTTTGCATTGCCGTCAAAAGAGTGCATTACTGCAGGAGGCAAAGTTTTAAATTGCGCCAATATTTCAAACATATCATCGTAAGCGTCTCTGCAATGAATTATTAAAGGTTTATTAAAACGCAGGGCGAGATCTATATGTTTAATAAAAATTTCTTTTTGGATAGCGCTTGGGCTGTGATTATAATAATAATCTAGTCCCGCTTCCCCGACTGCTACGCATTTTGGATGAGCTAAAAGTTTCTCCAGCTCTATAAAGTCGGCGGGCGCGGCAGTTTTTGCTTCATGGGGGTGGATGCCGAAGGCTGAGTAGATTTCAGGGTATTTGGCGAGGGCTAGACTTTTATTCCATAGATCTTGCTGGCAGGACACATCAATCATCGTTGAAATTCCAGCTTCTTTTGCTCTATCTAAAACATTTTGCAAATCGCAGTTAAAAACGGGATCGGATAAATGCGTATGGGTGTCAAACATAAAAACTCCTTATTGTATTAAGCTTGCTAAAATTTGAGGTGTTTTTATAGTTTAACAAAAATACGCCTAAGTAAGCGAAAAATAAAGCTCAAATGCTAAAACTCAAAGCTTAATACTTTCAAATTTTTTAAGCAAATTTTTTGCGGGAAACTAAAAGAAAACTAAAGGAGGGGGCTTGGGAGCAAGTTTTTAAAAGGCGTGCGCCATGTTGTTTGGCGCACGCAAGCCCCAGATTTAGCAGTGGGTCAAGGATTTTAGATTTTATAGAAAAGCCAAAAAAGATAAAGCGTTAAAATAAAATTGAATAATTTCAAAAGATAATTTTTGGGACGGGAGTTGTTGAGGGATAAAGCAGGTGAAAAGAAGCGATGAATTTAGCACTGGGTCAAAAATTTTAGAGTGTATGGAAAAACTAAAAAAAATGAGATTTGATAGTTTTGAAAAATAATTTTAGACAGGTGTTGTGGAGATATGAAAGGGAAAATTTTTTATTCTATTCTTTTGAGTGCAAAAATTTTTTAACCGCTAAATACGCTGTTGCCGTTGTTATTTGTTGTTGTCGTGTCGTGATCTCGCCCGTGCTCTTTTTATTTTTAAGCCTAGCGTAAGCGGCAAAGCGCCTGCCTATGCGAGAAATTTTTTTCGCCAAGAGGGCAGCGGAAACTGGAAGTTTCCTTTGCCCTCACCCACGCGGGCGTGACAGTACAGACTGCTGTCTGTCACGTCAAAAGTAGAGTCGCCGCGGGGGCGAAAAAAATTTTCGCAAGCGCGGCGCCGCAAAATCAAAAGATAGCGCAAAACAAAAATAAAGAAATAAGTTTAAAGAGCGTTAAATTTCTGTTTCTCTTTTACAGAAAAAAGAATTAAGTTGCCTGTGTCGTTAGAAGTTTTTGTTTCTTTTTGAAAAAGAAATAATTTCCAACTCTTTTTTACAAAAGAGCGTAAAAATGCTATGCTCTCCTTGCTTAAATTTTTACTCTCTCCTTTCCTAAGTTCAACCGCGCAAACCAAAAAATTTAAAGCAAAAAAAATAACAATTTTTACTGGGGGATTCAATGAAAGCGTTTAAGAAAAATTCTAAAAAGTTTTTAGAAAAAATGCTTTTTTGCGCAAATTTTATATTTAAAAACTGCAAAAATTCTTTCGCCATATTGCACATATCGCGCAATGTCGCCGTGCGCGATCCCATACATAAAATATTTGCATTGTTATGCTGAGCCGCCAGCTTTGCCACATCCGTATCCCAAGCCACCGCCGCTATCGCCCCTTTAACTTTGTTTGCCGCAATGGACATTCCTATCCCCGTGCCGCAAATCAAAATTCCTTTCTGCGCTTTCCCCTCCACAACAGCCCGCGCAACTTTCTCGGCATAATCGGGATAGTCGCAGCTGCCTTGCCCGCTAAAACCAAAATCCTCAACATTATATCCCAAATAAACTAAATACTCTTTAAACTTCCCCCTAACTTCCGCGGCCGCATGGTCTGTCCCAAAAGCTATAGTAATTTTTTTATCGTCCAT
>JAITCX010000215.1 GCA_031282945.1 Elusimicrobiota bacterium | reverse complement strand
CCTCTCAATCCTTTCTTTTTAGGTATTAAAACAATTATTCTTTCAACCTCTTTGTCAAGGAGAAAAAAATGCCCGCTATTTTAATTTGCGCAATTTTTTGCCTGCTAGGTTTTAGCCTCGGATTTGTCTATAAAATGTGTGAACAAAGAAAATACTCCAATGAGGTCTATCTTAAAAACTTAGAAAAAGCTAAACAATTTATTAATTTATTGGATTGTCTCAGCGGTTATATCACTTATTTGCAAAGAGACAATCTCTTGGCGGCTTATGCCGAGGCGGCCGCTTTTTTTAATGCTAAAGATTCATATTATAAAAGGGAACCCATTGTAAAAAAGTTTAATGAACTTTTTAAAAATATGCATGTTTTTATTAGAGATCATAATGAAAAATATGTTCATGAAAGTCTTAAAAAATATGAAAGTTTTTTTGATAATATAGAGGGGAAAAGTTTGGATGCCCAACAGCGTAGAGCTGTCGTTGTGGACGAACATTCAAACTTAATTATTGCAGCCGCCGGATCAGGTAAAACGCTTACAATTATTGCAAAATTAAAATATCTAATTGAAATAGAAAAAGTAGATCCGTCAAAAATTTTGGTTTTATCTTTTACAAAAAAGACAGTGCAGGATTTAAATTTAAGATTAAAAAAATTAAACTTAAATGCGCAAGCCCTGACTTTTCATAAACTGGGTTTTGACATAATAAAAAAACATCAAAGAAATTCTCCAGTGGTTAGCAAAAGGGAAAGTTTGTATCAGGCAATAGATAGTTATTTTGCAGACGATATTTTGGAAAACGATCGCCAAGCTAAAGCTCTTGTAGAATTTTTAGCTTGTTACTGCGTTCTTGCTAAAGAATACGATAAGTTTGAATCGGCTGGCAAACGCATTCAACATTATTTCGGCACAGATTACGAAACGCTTTTGTCTAAGGTTAAAACAGGCCAAGATAT
This sequence comes from Elusimicrobiota bacterium, assembly GCA_031282945.1. GTDB lineage: Bacteria > Elusimicrobiota > Endomicrobiia > Endomicrobiales > Endomicrobiaceae > JAITCX01. The sequence goes on along the minus strand of JAITCX010000215.1, from coordinate 3,067 downwards.
TAAAACAATGGTAGGCCAAAAAGTTAAAAGCGTTGAGGAATTAAAAATTGCAAATTTTCTATTTTTAAATGGCATAAAATATGATTATGAAAGAAAATATCCAAAATGCGATTTTTCTTATAGACCTAATTTCTATTTGCCCGATTATGATATTTGGATAGAACATTTTGGAATAGATAAAGCTGAGCGCGCCGTTTGGCTTTCCGATACGGCGGAAAAAGAATATTTGAGGCTTATATATAAAAAAAGAGCGCTGCATAAAAAGAATAATACAAAACTAATCGAAACTTATTCTTATGAAAACGCTCAGGATATGCTGCTCGAAAATTTAAAAGAAAAACTTGCAAAATGCGGCCTAAAATTTCGCCAAGCAAATATAAAAGATATTTATAACGTTATTGTGAAAATGGGTAAGGATTACGGCGCTCAGTTGAAAGAACTTATCGCCGCTTTTATAAATTTATCTAAATCCAGAAAATTGAAATTTGAACAAATTGAGGAGATATTTAATGCCCCCAATGAAAATAAATTTATGCAGGAACGCAATAGACTTTTTTGTTGTTTTGGACTGGCAATCTTAAAAAAATATCAAGGGCAATTGAAAAAAACAAATGAAATAGATTTTAATGATATGATAAATTTAGCTACTGATTTTATTTGCCAAAACGGCGGCGTAAATTATCAATATATAATTATAGATGAGTATCAAGATATTTCATTTAGCAGGTTTAATTTAATAAATGCCATAAGACAAAAAACAAACGCCAAACTTTTATGCGTTGGCGATGATTGGCAGTCTATATATAGATTTGCAGGAAGCGATATTTCTTTGTTTGCAAATTTTGCAAATTTTGTTGGAGAATATGAAAAACTTTTTATAGAAACTACCCATCGAAACGCCATGGAGCTTACGCAAACAGCGTCTGCATTTATTTCAAAAAATGTTTCTCAAATTTCTAAAAATCCTATATCAAAACTTTCAAAAAACGATCCTATAAAATTTGTACAGTATACAGGCGAAACATTTTACGATTCTTTTTTGAAAACCATAAAAATAATTGTGCAAAATTACGGTAAAGAAAAAAATATTTTGGTATTGGCAAGACATGGTTTTGATTTGGATAGATTATTGTTTAGCCAACCTAAAGTTCGCAGGAAAGGCATAAAATTCGATAAAAATTCGGGCGCTTTATTTATAGATGAGTTTTTGGATATAAATATAAATTTTCAAACGGTGCATAGATCTAAAGGTCTTGAGGCTGACAATGTGATAATCTTAAACATGGAAAATAATCAGTACGGGTTTCCAAATAAACTTTCTGATGATCCATTGCTTTCGCTTTTGTTGGGACAAAAAGAAGATTTTTTATACGCTGAGGAAAGACGTCTTTTTTATGTTGCATTGACGAGAACAAAAAATGAAGCGTTTTTAATGGTTCCAGAATTTAATGAATCCGAATTTGCTTTAGAAATTATTAAAGAACCAAAATATCTCTTTTCAAATTCCAATAAATCTAAACCTGTAAATTGTCTGTGGTGTAAAAGCGGAAAATTAATTGTACGCCAAAACCCTAAAACATCTGAAAAATTTTTAGGGTGTTCAAATTTTCCGCATTGTAATATGTCTTATAAAGAAATAGATATTTTAAAAAATCCAATTATTTGTAATAAATGCCAAACTGGGTTTTTGGTAAAACGAAAAAATAAAGATAAAGAATTTTTAGGCTGTACAAATTGGAAACCAAACGGCGCAGGATGCAACAATACAATAAATTTGTAACAAGGAGTAAATCTTGAAACCAAACATTAAAACGCAAGTTCTATATATCGCAAATATGACTTGTCTAAATTGCGAGAAAAAACTTGAAGAAGGGTTGAAAAAACTGGACGGAGTTTTAAACATAAACGCAAGTTTTGCAAAAGGCGAAATTAAAATTGTATATGATGCCGATAAAATTTCACTAGATAAATTTTATAAAGTTATATCTGATCTGGGTTATGAAGTTTCAACAGATCAAAGTTCAAAATCTAAAAAATTAAAAGTTCTGTTTTTTGTTTTAGGCATAATTGTAATGTACTCTTTAGTTGACCATTTGGGATTGTTAAACTTTTTGCTGCCGCCAAATCTGCCCGCCGGCGATATTTCTTTTCTTGCTTTGTTTTTCATTGGACTTGTCACCGGCATGCATTGCATTGCAATGTGCGGCGGTATAAATATTTCTCAAAGTATCGGCAAAAAAGCGGACAGCTCCGCACAATCTTTTAAACCTGCTCTCCTTTATAATTTAGGGCGTTTAATTTCATATACGGCAATTGGTTTTATTGTGGGGGCTTTGGGAACTGTATTTGCTTTTTCGCTTGCAATGCAAGGCTGGCTTAAAATTTTTGCCGCAATTTTAATGATAATTGTTGGAGCAAATATGTTTGGACTTTTGGCTCCCTTGCAAAAATTTATTCCAAGACTCCCTAAAAAAATTTCCAATAAACTTACAAATAAATTTTCAAATTCCGGTCCATTTATAGTTGGTTTATTAAACGGATTTATGCCTTGCGGCCCTCTGCAAACTATGCAATTTTATGCGCTTTCAACGGGCGGCGCTTTTTTGGGCGCAATGTCAATGTTTGCTTTCGGCGCAGGAACTGTCGTGTTGATGTTTGCTCTGGGTGTTTTGAGCGCAAAGTTGGCAAAGAAATGGACAAATATTATCTTTTCTATCGGCGCTATAATGATTGTAATTTTTGGACTTGCAATGCTGCGCCAAGGGTTTGAGTTGAGCAGTCAGGGAGTAGAAAGTTTTCAAGAAAGCCAAATGATGAGTCCTATCCAAACGCAAGAAATTGTAGAGGATGAGGAAATTGAAGTTGAACAGGAATTTCCAAAAACGCAAAGTCTGCAAATTGTAAGAAGCGTTCTTGCGCCGCGTTCATATCCAAATATTACGGTTGTTGCGGGCAAGCCTGTGAGGTGGATTATTGATGCGCCCGCCGGGTCTATAAACGGCTGCAATAATAAAATGTACATTGCCGAATACCGCATTGAACATATATTTAAAACAGGCCAAAACGT
>JAITCX010000172.1 GCA_031282945.1 Elusimicrobiota bacterium | reverse complement strand
CAATGTCCAATATTTTTATTAAAAATTTCTTTGTTGCCGTTTATCTTTGTCTTTGTTTTTGTCTTTGTCTTTGTTGTGTCGTATCTTTGTTGTTTTGTTGTTGTCGTATCTTTGTCGTATCGTACTATCGCCTGCGCTCTTTGGTTGGATGTTGCAAGAAACCCTAACGCCAATCTTTGCGACATCTTTTGCGGAATTTATGTGTTGCGAAAATATGTCGTTTTTGTCTTTGTCGTTGCCGTGTCGTACCTTTCTCCGCGCTCTTTTGGTTTTGCGGCGTAGCGGAGCGTAAGCGCTGCTATGCGAGAAATTTTTTCATCTGTTGTGTCGTATCTTTGTCGTGTCGTACTATCGCCTGCGCTCTTTTTATTTTTTAGCCTAGCGTAAGCGGCAAAGCGCCTGTCTATGCGAGAAATTTTTTTCGCCAAGAGGGCAAGTGAAACTGGAAGTTTCGCTTGCACTCACCCGGGCGGGCGTGACAGAACAGACTGCTGTCTGTCACGTCAAGAGTAGAGTCGGCGCGGGGGCGAAAAAAATTTTCGCATGGCGCGTGGCTAAAAAATAAAAAGGGAGCGCAAAAAAAATTATAAAGAGTTTGATAAAGAGAAAGGAAGTTATGAACTTTCAGTGAGAAAAAAATGAACTTTTAAAAATGTCTTTAGATTTTGTTTTTTTTGTTAAAAAAATTTCTGTCTCTCTTTTGCAAAGAGAGACTAAACTTTTGAATTTTTCTGTTTCTCTTTTTTCAAAAAGAGAAAAATGCTTTGCCTTTAGTTTTCTGTTTCTCTTTTGGCAAAAGAGAAATAATTTCAAACTCTTTTTTATAAAAGAGAATAAGGAGATTTTTATGAATGTCTGTCAAAAAATAATTTCAAAACATCTTTTATCCGGTCAAATGTTAAAGGGGCAGGAGATCGCCTTAAAAATAGATCAAAGTTTAACGCAAGACGCCACAGGCACAATGACATATTTGCAGTTTGAGGCGATGAATGTCATTAAAGTTAAAACGGAACTCTCCGTCAGCTATGTAGACCACAACACTCTCTCTTGCGGATTTGAAAATTCAGACGACCACAAATTTTTACAGACCTGCGCTAAAAAGTTCGGCGTAATATTTTCGCCGGCGGGAAATGGAATTTGCCATCAAGTGCATTTGGAAAGATTCGGCGCGCCCGGCAAAACTGTAATCGGCTCCGATTCCCACACCCCAACGACCGGCGGCCTCGGTATGCTGGCTTTCGGCGCGGGCGGTTTGGACGTCGCATGCGCTATGGCGGGAAAACCCTTTTACATAACTATGCCAGAAATTGTAAAAGTGCATTTGATAAATCAATTGACAGGTTGGGCAAGCGCAAAGGATATAATTTTGGAACTCTTAAGACGTTTGACCGTCAAGGGCGGCCGCGGTAAAATTTTTGAGTTTGCCGGCAAAGCCTGCAAGACCCTCTCTGTAACTGAACGCGCTACCATAACAAATATGGCGACGGAACTCGGAGCCACAACCAGCATTTTTGCATCCGATGAAATAACCAAAGATTTTTTGGAAAAACAAAATAGAGCGGATGCGTGGACGGAAATTCTGCCCGATGAAAACAGCTCCTATGACAATGAAATAGAAATAGATTTAGCCCAACTTAAACCTCTAATTTCTATGCCGCATAGTCCAGATCTCGTTAGAACAGTGGAGGAAATTGAAGGGATACCAGTTGATCAAGTTTGCATTGGTTCATGCACAAATTCATCTCTAGCGGATTTGACGCTTGCGGCGCAATTGGCAAAAGGCGTAAAAATAAATGAAAATGTCAGCTTGGTAATTTCGCCCGGCTCCCGCCAAGCGCTTAGCATGTTGGCGCAGTCGAGAAGTTTAACTGATTTAATAAAATGCGGAGCGAGGCTTTTGGAATGCGCTTGCGGCCCATGCATCGGTATGGGGCAGTCCCCCAAAAGCGCCGGAATTTCTGTGCGCACTTTCAATAGAAGTTTTGAGGGACGCACAGGCACAAAAGACGCTCAGGTTTTTTTGTGTTCGCCGGCGGTAGCGATGGCGGCGGCGGTAAAAGGCGAGATAATTGATCCTCAAAAAGTTTTCGGCGCAAAACCGCCGGAAATAGTTTTGCCAAAAAAGTTTTTTATAGACGATACGCAATTTTTTGCGCCCGCAAAAAGCGGTCAAGTTGTGGAAATTTATAGAGGCCCCAACATCGTCAGCCTGCCTAATTTTAGCGGTCTTGGCGATACGCTTAGCGCGCAAGTTTCTTTAAAAGTGGGCGACAATATCACCACAGATCATATTTTGCCGGCGGGGGCAAAAGTTTTACCTTACCGTTCCAATTTGCCAAAAATTTCCGAGTTTACTTTTGGCGCGGTTGATGCGGATTTTGTAAAACGCTGCAAAAACATAGAAGCGGGCATAATTGTGGGGGGACATAATTATGGGCAAGGCTCATCGCGCGAACATGCGGCGCTGGGACCGCGATATCTTGGGATTAGAGCCGTTTTAGTAAAATCTTTTGCTAGAATTCATCAGGCAAATCTCATAAACTTTGGAATTTTACCTTTAACTTTTATTGATGAAAGCGATTACGATAAAATAAGTTTAGGCAGCGAAATTATTTTTGAAAATATTAAAGATACAATTAAAAATGCCAAACCGCTTTTTGCAAAGGTAGATGGGGCGGCTTTTGAGGTTAGATATGATTTAAGTCCGCGCCAAAAAGATTTAATTTTTGCAGGCGGCGTTTTAAGTTTAATTAGGGGCGGCAAATGACGCTTTGCGGGCATCAAATATTTTCTTTTGACAATCTCTGCCTCACCTCAAAAAAAACTATACAAAAAGTTGATATAGCCTATGAAACTTGGGGACGGTTGGACAATCAAAAAAGCAATGCAATTTTGATTACGCATGCATTTAGCGGCGATTCCCATGCCGCAAAAAATGAAGGCAACAAACAAGACGGTTGGTGGGAAAAAATGATAGGGTCGGGACGGGCTTTTGATACGGACAAATATTTTATTATTTGTTCAAACGTTTTAGGCGGCTGCGCGGGCAGCACGGGGCCGAGTTCCATAAACCCAAAATCAAATAAACCTTATGGTTTAACTTTTCCCGTCATAACATTGGGCGATATTGTGCATGCGCAAAAAAAACTTATAGACAGCCTCGGCATAAAAAAACTTTTATGCGTTGCGGGCGGGTCAATGGGCGCAATGCAAAGTTTGCAATGGGCGGTTATGTATCCTGAGAGCATTGCCAGCGCAATTGTGATTTCGGCCGCAATGAAACATTCTCCTCAGCAAATAGCTTTTAATGAAGTGGGGAGGCAGTCCATTATGGCGGATCCCGATTGGAATGACGGCAATTATTATGGCTCTAAAGAGCCAGAAGTTGGGCTTGCGATTGCCAGAATGATAGGCCATATTACTTATATGAGCGATAAATCCATGGAACAAAAATTTTCAAGACGATTGAAAGAAAATAAATTTTCTTTTGATTTTGGCGGCAAACCTGATTTTGAAGTGGAAGGATATTTGCACTATAAAGGAAACTCTTTTGTAAAAAGGTTTGATGCAAATTCTTATTTATACATTACAAAAGCTATGGATTATTTTGAAGTTTGCGCCGAGGATTTTTGTTTGCAAAAAAATCCAAAATTGAAATTTTTAACAATAGCTTTTGGCTCGGATTGGCTCTATCCGCCGTATCAAAGCCAAGACATTGCAAGGCAGTTAAAATTGAAAGGTTATGACGCCAGCTATTGCGAGTTAAAATCAACTTACGGCCACGACTCTTTTTTATTGGAAATTGACATTCAAGCAAAATTGATAAAAGGATTTTTAAACCCTCTTAAAAAATGAGCTAATTATGAAAAACAAAATTGAACAGTTGGCATACAAAACAATTGCATCTATAATTTTTGACGGCGCAAAAGTCCTAGACTTAGGGTGCGGGGCTGGCGATTTATTGGACTATTTATGCACGCATAAAAATATAAATGGACAGGGATTAGATATATCTCAAGACGCAATTTCAAATTGCATTCAAAAGGGATTGAGCGTTTTTCATTCTGATATAGAAAACGGTTTAGACGCTTATCCAGATCAAAGTTTTGATTTTGTGATTTTATTTAATAGCTTGCAGGAAATAAAAAATGTGGACAGCATTATTGAACAGTGTTTTAGAATAGGCAAAAAATTGATTGTGGGCGTTCCAAATTTTGGACAATTGCATTCGCGTTTAAAACTTTTATTTGGCTACAGTCCCGTCACAAAACATTTGCCTTATACATGGTTTAACTCGCCAAATATAAGATTTTTAACTATAAAAGATTTTTATGTCTATTGCGCAATGCGCCGCTACAAAATTTTAGACGCTTTCTTTTTTGCATTGGATAAACCCGTAAACTTTCTTCCAAATCTATTTGCCTATACAAGCGTTTTTGTAATTTCAAAATGAACGTTCCGCGCCGATATTTTTGTTTTAAAAAATCATGAGATAAAAATGGACAATAAAATACAAGATTTGATTTCTCAAACCATATTATGCGGCGATGCCGCCGAGGTGTTAAAAAATTTTCCCGATATATCTATAGACGCTATAATAACTTCGCCGCCTTATGACAATTTGCGAGACTATAAAGGATTTAATTTTGCATTTAATGATATTGCAAAAGAACTTTATAGAGTATTAAAAGTTGGGGGAGTGATAGTTTGGATTGTGGGCGATGCCGCAATAAACGGCGGCGAAACTTTAACTTCGTTTAGACAAGCTCTTTATTTCCAAGAGATTGGATTTAAGGTGCATGATACAATGATTTACCAGAAAAATAATTTTTCAAATCCTTCCAAAAATAGATACCACCAAATTTTTGAATTTATGTTTATTTTATCAAAAGGCAGTCCAAAAACTTT
>JAITCX010000209.1 GCA_031282945.1 Elusimicrobiota bacterium | reverse complement strand
AGAAATTTTATCAGCGTCATCTGATTTGATAGTATCGCCTTTATTTTCTTTTGCGCCGTCAAGATCATTATAATAAGGGGCAACTTTTTGTTGGAAATCTGCAGATTTAGTATCTTTTTTACCCGCATTATTTTGCGATTTTGCGCCGCCAAAAGAATCTTTTCTTGCCGATTTTGACTGCATAGAAATATCATCTATGCCCCAATTTTTTTCATCCTCAAGCAATGTTTTAACCATGTTTAAAGCCTTTAAAAATTCTGACCGACTCATCAACTATTCTCCTTGCTATCTCATCTTTTGAAACATTTAAAAGTTTTATCGTATCTTTATCTCTACTCAAAATATATGCGGCGCTAATATCCGCGCCAAATGATTTTTGAGTGTTTGCAACTATTAAATCCAGATTTTTTTCTAAAAGTTTTTTCTTAGCGTTTTCCAAAAGTTTTTGCGTTTCAAGCGCAAATCCCACAACAACTTTTTGTTTTTTATGTTTGCCGCAAAAACTTATGAGATCGGGATTTTTTATAAGCTCTAAAGTTAAATCGGCGCTCTTTTTTATTTTGTGTTTGGAAATTTTTTTAACCCTAAAATCCGCAATTGCCGCGGCGCTAATTATTATATCGGCTTGCTTAAAATTTTCTTTTAAGGCCTTAAACATTTCAAGCGCGCTCATAACATTAATAATATTTAAATTGGAACTTTTTGTCTCTGGTAAAAATGCCGCCGGACCTGTTATAAAAGTCAATTTATGCCCAGCCGCTAAAACAGCATTGGCTAAAGCCTGCCCCATTTTACCCGAAGATTCATTTGTTATAAATCTAACGGGGTCTATATATTCTCTCGTGGGACCTGATAAAATTAAAAAATTTAGCTTAGGCATTTTTTTACATGCGAAACTATAGCGCTAGGAGCGCAAAGCCTTCCATCGCCTACTTGGCCGCATGCCAGCTCTCCGCTTTCAGGCGAAATAAATTCATACCCATAACTTTTTAGAGCTTCTATATTTTTTTGCGTTGCCTTATGATTATACATGTTTGTATTCATCGCCGGGCAAATAATAATTTTAGCTGTAGTTGAAAGCGCCGTAGAGGTCAATAAATCTGAGGACCTGCCCGCCGCAAGACGCGAAATTGTGTCGGCTGTCGCAGGCGCTATCAAAAAAAGATCCGCTTTTTGAGCCAGACCTATATGCTCAATATTCCATACTTTTTTTTGTTCAAACATTTCAATATGGACTTTATTTCTTGAGAGAGTCTCAAGTGTTAACGGTCTTATAAAATTACAAGCGTTTTGCGTCATTATGCAATCAACATTTGCGCCTTCTTTAACAAGCAGCCGCACAATCTCACAAGCTTTGTATGCAGCGATGCTGCCTGATATCCCAACAATCACATTCTTTCCAGTTAGCGTATTCATATCGGCGCTCCTTTAAAATTGTTAAATCCATTGATCACTTTGACGGCTGTTTAGAACCCGCATCACCTTCAACTTCTTTAGGGGTTGGAGAACTTTGAGAATTTTTATGCGCCTTATTTTTCTTTCTCAATTCCTCTATTAATTCATAAGTTACTTCCCCGCTAAGCACATCTGAAATAGCTTTTGAAATGAGCTGATTTTGCGTAAGATTTCTAAAATCCTCGTCGTATTTTTTAACAGAAATCCAATCCAATGCCAATCTTACAATGTCGTACTTTCCCAGTTTTGACTCCAAAATTTTTTTAAGCAGCGCTTCATCCTGATTTGCCATTATATCTCCTTTTCAACTTTGTATTTTAAAGCTTGTATTATGGTTTTTACTGCAAATATAGATTCCTCTAATACATCATTTACCACCACAAAATCATATTTATCTATAAAAGTATTTTCCGCTTTGGCATTTGCAAGCCTAATTTTTATTGTCTCGGGGCTATCCTGCCCTCGTTTAATAAGCCTTTCTTTTAATATCTTAAGACTTGGCGCTTTTATAAAAATTAAACACGCCTGCGGAAAACATTTTTTTATTTGCATCGCTCCGCAGACGTCTATGTCTAATAAAACATTTTTACCGGAATTTATTGTTTTTTGCAAAAGAGCTTTCGGCGTGCCGTAATAATTATCATGAACTTTTGCCCATTCAGCAAACGCTTTTTGCTTTAACATTTTTTCAAACTTTTCTTTGGAAATAAAAAAATATTCTCTTGCGTCCTTTTCGCCTTTACGCGGCGCTCTAGTTGTAGCTGAAATTGAATAAACTAAATTTTTAAAATTCTCAATCATCGCATTGCAAATTGTGCTTTTGCCTGCGCCTGAAGGAGCTGATATTACAATAATTTTACCTGTTTTAACATTTTTCATATTTGCGCTCACAAAGGTTTTTTTTGCATAAGGCTTGCATTCCTTGGATAAACATTGGGCGTAGGAAAAATTTTACAAAAATCTAAAATGCAATACTCTAAATCTGAAGTCGGCAAATTATATGAGCTAATTTTATCAAGTTTTGCGCCTAAAGTCTTTAAAGCCTGTCCCACCGATTGCAGTCCGCCCTCTTTTTCATCTATAGATCTTTTAGTTTTACAGACGAGAAAATGGCCGCCCACTCTTAAAGGAGCGATTGCAATTTCTAAATTTTGCGAAAACTTGCACACCGCCCGCGAGAGCGCAAAATCAAATTGCTGTCTATACTTTTTTTCATGATCAACAATCTCAGCTCTTTCATTTATTATTTCACACTTTAAATTTAATTCTTTTTTTACCTCATTTAAAAAATTACATTTTTTAGTGATGGATTCAACTAAAACGCATTCGCTTTGGTCAAATATTATGCTTACAATAATTGCGGGAAACCCTGCTCCCGAACCTAAGTCAATTATTTTTAAGCGCGCATCGGTTGCGGCGCCTCTTTCTTTTATCGCTTTTACAACAAACATACAATC
>JAITCX010000117.1 GCA_031282945.1 Elusimicrobiota bacterium | reverse complement strand
CCATCAGACAATCTGTCAAATTTAAAACGTGCGGCCTGATTGCATTTTGGGCAAATCAACATAACTTTGCTAACAGCAATTGGAGCTTCTTTTTCTTTTATTCCGCCAGCATCGCGCTGCGTTGGTTTTGTATGCCTTTTTACAAAGTTAACTTTTGCAACAATAACTTTGTTCTTTTCTGGAAATACATCCAATACTTCGCCTTTTTTATTTTTATCTTTACCTGATAAAACTATAACTTTGTCTTTTTTCTTAATACCGAGCATTTTTATGTCCTTTAATATTATTTTTTGCAGCGGCAAAAGTTAAATAACTTCCGGCGCCAATGAAATTATTTTAAGGTAATTATTTTCTCTTAATTCTCTTGCCACAGGCCCAAAAATACGCGTCCCTTTTGGTTCGCCTTCATCGTTTATTATAACTGCGGCATTGTCGTCAAATTTGATGTATGTGCCGTCTTTGCGCCTTATTTCTTTGACCGTTCTAACTATCACAGCTTTTATTACATCGCCTTTTTTAATATTGCTATGCGGAATTGCATCCTGCACAGAAGCATGAATCACATCTCCAATGCTTGCATAACGTCTTTTATAGCCTTTTGTCACTCTAAAGCAGCGAATTCTGCGCGCCCCCGAATTATCTGCAACATTTAAAATTGACCTTTCCTGAATCATTTTTATAACCTCTTTTGACGGACTTGTCCGATTTATTGAACTTTTTGGATTACTTCAGCCAATATCCATTTTTTTGTTTTAGACATTGGTCTGGATTCCATAATTTTAACTGTATCGCCCAACTTAGAAATATTTTGTTCGTCATGAACAGCAAATTTTCTCTTGGTGCGCAAAACTTTTCCATAGAGTTTATGCCTATAAACTCTGTCAACCGAAACTTGCCTCGTCTTGTCGCATTTATCGCTTACTACAATTCCTACGCTAAACTTTCTTTTTCCACGCTCAATCATTTTATAGTCCTCTTTTCTCTTAAGAGTGTTTTTAATCTTGCCGCATCCCGTCTCAATTCTCTAATTGCAAGAGGATTTTTTATGGGAGAGGTTGAATTATGAAATTTCATTGTAAATAATTTATCCTGCATATTTGTAAGCTGGGCATTTATTTCGGCCTCTGAGAGATTTTTAATTTCTATCCATTTTTTTGTTTTCATTTTAACCCCTTCTAAGCTCTTACCAAAACTTTTGTATGTATTGGAAGTTTATTTGAAGCAAGTCTTAAAGCTCTTCTGGCATCGCTTTCAGAAATTCCTTCCATTTCAAACATTATTCTGCCCGGTTTTACAACAGCAACCCAAAACTGCGGATCGCCTTTGCCTTTGCCCATTCTGGTTTCAGCAGGCTTTTTTGTAACTGGTTTGTCTGGAAATATTCTAATCCAAACTTTTCCGCCTTTTTTGGTAAAACGGGAAAGCGTTACGCGCGCCGCTTCTATTTGATTGCTGTTCATCCAAACAGGCTCTAAAGCCTGTAAGCCGTATTTACCGAAAGCTAAATAAGTTCCGCCTTTAGCTTTACCTTTCATTCTACCCCTTTGGGTTTTTCTGTATTTTACTCGCTTTGGCATTAACATTTTATATTATCTCCATTAAAGCCTAATTTTTAAGCTGTTTTATAGCCGCTTCCAGAGCGCCGCTTTTTGAAGCCGCTTTCTTAAAGTCTTCTCTAAATATCCAAACTTTCACGCCGATTTGGCCCATAGTCGTATAAGCTTCGGTAAAACCGTAATCTATATTAGCTCTGAAAGTTTGAAGCGGAATTCTGCCTTCTCTTATCCATTCCGTTCTTGCAATTTCAGCGCCGCCAAGGCGACCTGCCACCATTATTTTTATTCCGCAAGCGCCTGAGGCAAGAGCCTTTTCAATACTCTTTTTCATTGCCCGCCTAAAAGCAACCTGTCTTTCCAATTGATAGGCTACTGTCTCAGCAACAAGCTGCGCATTTGTTTCCGGCCTTTTTATTTCCATTACGCTCACGAAAGCTTTTCTGCCCGTCATCGCTTCAATTTCTTTTATCAAAGTTTCTATTCCCTGTCCGCCCTTGCCGATAACAATGCCCGGCCGCGCAGTGTGAATAATCACTTTTAAATAATTTTTACTGCTTCTTTCTATAACTATTTTCGCTACCGAAGCCTGCTTCAATTTTTCTTTGACATAAATTCTAATATCCCTGTCTTCCTCAATGAAATTAGGCATGTCTTTAAGGTTAAACCACTTAGATTCCCAGCCGGTATAACCCAATCTAACGCTTTTAGGATTAATTTTATGACCCATTGTTTTTTTCCTTATCCTTTATTTTTTACTTTAACTTTCTTAGATTTGCCGACTTGCTCGTCGGTTACTACTATTGTCAAGTGAACTGTTCTTTTTCTAATGGCCATTGCGCGTCCCTGCGGACCGGGCCTCATTCTTTTTAATGTTGGACCGGGTCCAACCCATGCCTGTTTTACGCTTAAACCCGTGAAATCGTTTATTGAGCCCGAATTGGCGATGGCGCTTTTCAAAACTTTTTCAACCAAAGTTGAGGCTGATTTAGGCAGGAAATATAAAATTTCCAATGCTTTAGAAACTTTTTGGCCTCTTATAAGCGATAAAACTTGATTGGTTTTTCTTGGTGTAAATCTAACGAATTTTGCCGTTGCTTGTGCTTGCATTTTATCTTTCCTTTTCCCTAATAATTATTATGTTAGCGAAGTCTCTTGTTTTGTCATTCCGCCATGGCCTTTAAAGGTTCTGGTGGGAGCAAATTCTCCAAGCTTATGGCCGACCATTTGCTCTGAAATAAAAATTGGAAGAAACTTTTTGCCATTGTGAATTGCAAAAGTATGCCCTACAAAATCAGGCGTTATAACGCAGGCTCTCGCCCAAGTTTTTATAGGCTTTTTATTTCCCGATTCATTTAATTTTTGAATCTTTTTTAAAAGTTTTTCATCAACATAAGGACCTTTTTTTGTTGAACGGCTCATTTTTTATTACCTCTTTTTAGCTTTATTGCGATGACTTATTATCACCCAATCCCAAATCTTTTTTGGTCTTGTTTTAAAACCCTTAGCAGGCTGATTCCATGGGCTCCTAGGCTGATTATTGCCTTTTGATCTGCCTCTGCCGCCGCCATGCGGATGGTCTACAGCGTTCATTGCAGTGCCTCTGACATGCGATTTTTTACCTAAATGCCTATTTCTGCCGGCGCTGCCGATTGTTATATTTTCATGATCGGTATTTCCAACCTGACCTATTGTCGCATAGCATTTAACGGATATCAATCTCACTTCGCCTGAGGGCATGCGTATATGAGCATAATCCCCTTCTTTTGCAAGCAGCTGCGCCGCCGCCCCCGCCGAACGCACAAGCTGAGCGCCTTTTTGAGGGGTAAGCTCTAAATTGTGAATAAAAGTTCCAAGCGGAATATTTGTTAAAGGAAGAGCATTGCCTGCCCTTATTTCCGCATCCGGCCCTGACATAAGAATATCGCCGACTTTAACGCCGACAGGTTGAATAATATATTTCAGTTCTCCGTCTTTATACTTTAAAAGAGCAATTCTGCTGGAGCGGTTGGGATCGTATTCTATAGCTACAACTTCCGCTTCAACTCCAACTTTATCTCTTTTGAAATCTATAATTCTGTAAAATCTTTTATGTCCTCCGCCTTTAAAGCGCACCATCACCTGACCGGTATTGTTTCTGCCGCCTTTTTTCTTGATGATGCGGATCAACGATTTTTCTGGTTCCGCTTTAGTGATGTCTGAAAAATCAGAAACGGACATCGTGCGTCTTGATTGAGTGTAAGGTTTAAATGTTTTTATTGGCATTTTTTTTCCTATTGCTATTATATTTCTTCTATAGATTTTATTTCTTGGCCTTTAGCAAGTTTTACGATTGCTTTTTTCCAATCGCTTTTATATCCTGAAGATGCGCCCTGCCTTTTGCTTTTGCCTGCATAATTTGCCGTATGAACGCTTTCAACTTTTACATTAAATAAAGTTTCTATGGCCTGTTTTATCAGATATTTGTTTGCGGTTTTGTCAACTACAAAAGAATATTCATTGTATTTTTCTCTTATTATAGCCGCTTTTTCCGTTTCCACTGATTTTTTAATTACGTTTCTGATATTCATTTTTTCATCCTTAATTGGCAAGTCTGTTTTTTAATAAGTCAAGAGACTCAGAAGTTAAAACTATTTTGTCAGCCCACAGAACTTGATAAGCATTTATATTTTTTACATTTTCCACAAAAACTTCTTCTATATTGCGGCTGGCAAGCTTAAAAACAGGATCGGGAGAAATTGCAAATACAATTTTCCTTCCATTTAATTTTAAATTTTTGAGCATCTCGCAAACTTTTTTTGTTTTAGGTTCGTCTAGCTTTAAAGAATCTACAACAATAATATTGCCGTTTTGAAATTGCTCCGCTATAGCCATATTTAAAGCCGCTTGCTTTTTCTGCTTGGAGATCTTAACATAATAATCTTTTGGTTTTGGCCCAAAAGCCACTCCGCCTTTTCTCCAAAGAGGCGAATTTCTCTGTCCTGCTCTTGCATTGCCCGTGCCTTTTTGTTTCCAAGGTTTCGCGCCTGAAAAAGCAACTTCCCCTCTTGATTTGGAACTATGAGTTCCAGCTCTTTGATTTGTAAGAAAAGCTGTCGTAACCTCATGCAAAAGCGCAGGCGAAACTTTTGTTAAAAAGAAATCGGGAAGATCTATTTTGCCTTGTTCTTGTCCTTTAATGTTAAAAACCGTTGTATCCATAACGTTTCTGTCTCCTATTTTGCCGCCGGCAAAAGTTTTAAAGCCTTATTTTTTCTTGCCTTTAGTTTGTTTAGCGGCGGGTTGCGGCGCGGCTTTAACGCGTTTAACCGTTTTGCTAATTGTTAAAACTCCGCCGTTAGCGCTCGGCAATGCCCCTTTTATAAAAATTAAATTTTTGTCTGCATCTACGCTTATGACTTTAAGTTTTTGAATGGTCGCTTTTTCTTGTCCCAAATGCCCGCTCATTCTCATGCCTCTCAGCACGCGCTGCGGACCTTGGCCGCCGCTAGACCCTCTGGCTCTTGTGCGGTCTGATTGTCCATGCGTTGTCGGCTGCATTCCAAAATTATGTCTTTTGATAACTCCCGCAAAACCCTTTCCTTTGGTGATGCCTGTGACATCAACAAAATCGCCCGCTTTAAATAAATCGGTTTTGATTTCTTGTCCAATTGAATAAGGTTTTCCATCAGAGACTTTGAATTCTTTGAGGATTTTTTTTGCAGGCAGATTGGCCTTTTTGAAAATTCCAATTTGCGCTTTGTTTAATTGTTTTTCTTTCGCATCCGCAAAGCCGAGCAAAAGCGCATTATATCCGTCTGTGTCCGCAGTCTTAATGCCGACAACAACGCAAGGTCCGGCCTCAAGCGCCGTCACGGGAATTAAATTTCCCTTGTCGTCAAAAATTTGCGTCATCCCTAATTTTTTTGCAATGATTGATTTTAGCATAATATCTCTCTATAATACAAAATTTTACATCTTAATTTCAATATCCACACCTGCGGATAGATCCAATTTCATTAATTCTTCTATGGTTTCAGGCGACGGAGCGCTTATATCCAGCAATCTTCTGTGTATTCTCATCTCAAACTGCTCGCGTGATTTTTTGTCCGCATTAACAGATCTATTGACTGTATATTTTTTTATTCTGGTGGGCAGGAGCACAGGCCCTGTAACTTTAGCGCCTGTGCGTCTTGCTATTTCCACTATTTTTGTAAGCGAATCGTCTAACATTTTATGATCATAAGCGCACAACTTAATTCTAAGCCTTTGGGCGGATACCGCCGCTTTTTCGTTTACCATATAATAATCCCCTCTTAATCCTTATTCAACAATTTCAGTAACAACGCCTGATCCAACTGTCCTGCCGCCTTCTCTTATTGCAAATCTCAGCTGCGTCTCCATTGCTACAGGCATTATCAATTCTATATCCATCGTCACATTGTCGCCTGGCATCACCATCTCCACTCC
>JAITCX010000114.1 GCA_031282945.1 Elusimicrobiota bacterium | reverse complement strand
ATTTTTTCGTATTCATAGGCATCGTCTACGTATTTTGTTCTGGCTCCAATTGCGATGCTCAAAGGTTTTGGAGAAATGCGTTCTTTAAGGGCTATTAAAAAGGTATAGAAATATTCTCTGTCTTGCGGAGCTACGAGTTCAAAATCTATTTGCAATCCATCAAAATTTTGCGTTGCTTTTACGATATCGTCTATCAATTTTTCTCTTATATTGTATTGTGGATCTAGCGCAAAATGGGTTAATGCGCGGTTTGAGACTTGAGCAATTACCAAATGGATGCGTCCATTAAAATTAGCAATTTTAGAGCGGTTTGGCACGCCTGTGAGTTTGCCGAAATTGTCAATTTCTCCTGCAAAGTAACCGATATCCGTGATACCATAATTTTGATTTAGGAAACGTTCCTCCCCTTTCATGAGGTAAGCCCAGATCTCAGTGAAGGCGGGATCAGTTGAAGCTGAAAAAACTTTTGAGACAAATGCAAAATTAAATGATGCCGCCAGCAAAACTAAAGCCAATACTGATTTTTTCATACGTGATTTTCCTTTAACTTTTTTGTAACTTTTATTTACATATATTTATATTTTACTTTTTTACCACATTTATTTACAGGACTTAAAGACAGAAATTCCTTTTGGTAAAAGAAACAAAACTCTTCTTTTAAAAAAAGAAGGGTTTTTCTGTTTCTCTTTTTCCAAAAAGAGAAACCTCCCTCACTCATTCATCTCCACCCTCAAGTTGATCGCCTTCGTCATCGGCTTCACCCTATACTTTATAATCTGCACACGAGCCGCCTGCAACCCGTTTTTCATCATCTCGTCAAATACCATCTGCGCCCACTCCACCTTCGCCTTGTCTAATTGCATCGCTTCCTCATCCTCAGATACATTTAAATATATCTTAACCGTCAACCCCTTATACTTCTTGTTTGAATGCGTCAGCTTTTTCACAAAATACTTTATCGCCTGCCTGTCCTTAAGCGTCAACTCCCTCAACCCTACCCTAGACTCTAAAAATGGCAGCCGCGGAACCGATCCCTTCAATATATACGTTACGCTAATCTGCCCCCCATAATTTGCAAAACTATGCGAAAACCTGCCATACCCCATCGCCCCCACCGACACATCATTGTTTAAACGCGCATTTATTCCCACAGCCCCCCCATAAAATATCTCGTCTACCCTGTCGCTCTGTATATACATCGTGGAATTTTCTATGCTCGTAAAATCTACATAAAATGACGGATCCTTAACCAACATCATCCCCGCATACCCGCGTAAAAAAACATTTATAAAATCTTTATCGCTCTTTATCTCTCCCCCAAACATCCCTTGCGCCTTCATCCAATCCGCTTCCATAAACGTTAAGTCCGTCACTAAACCGCCATGCTCCGCAATCTCTCTAACATTGTTTTGACTGGCTTCCACTAAAACAAAAGGACCCGCCTTCATCCCCTTCCCAATATCAAAACCATAGTCCATTTTTAAGGCGCTCTCTATTCCCGTAATGCTAAACTCCGCTACAGGATTATACGCCGTGTCCATCTCTATTATCCTGCTAGTGTTGGCATTGGCATACCTCATCCCAGCTAAAAATTGTAAATTGAAATTTCCCACATTTGTGTTTTCATAAATGCCCAACCCTAAATCCGTCAGCCCCGCAGTGTTTTCGTCTTGCTTAAACGACTTCACATTGGCATTGGCATAAACCCCCACCCTCGCTATCACCGCCCCAATCCTCGTTCCAAAAAAATCGCTCCCTAAATCTATCCCCACGCCCGACATTTCAAATGTCCCAAGCGTTTGGCCATGCTTAGAAAATTGCGTAACCGAATAATTTATGTCGCCCCAAACTTTTGAAAGCGAAGCCTCCTGCCTAATTTGATTAAACAAAAATTCGCTGTTGACTTGCGTCTGCGCAACAAAAATATTGGTCATGAAAACTCCCGATAAACTATCCAATGCCTTGCGCCTCTTGTCCAAACTCAACCTGCTCAATGGATACTTCAACCGCCCATCCCTGTTTGCTATCTCCTCCACATCCTCTCTGTTGGGCGAGCCGTCCCCGCCGCCTTCCATTTCAGGTTTAATATTTTTTATAAATAGTTTGCCGTCCTTTTGATCAAAACGCAAAACATATAAACTCCTGTCATACTCAAAAGCCTCCCCCCCTAAAATAGTAAACGCTTGCGAGGAGGACGCTATCATTATTGGAATTTCGTTTACCGTTAAATCCTCAGGATGAGAATCTTTTATCGTCAACCTATACCCCGAAAATATCGTAATGGAGGAAGCAAAAATTTGATCCGCCGCAAACGTTTTGAAATCTATGTCCGACATTAAATTTGACCGCATCGTGATTTCGCCCGCATATAATTTTGTCCCAGCTTTATCATCTTGTAAAGATAAAGTCGTTCCTTGCGCAAAATTTAAAAAGTTTACGCTGCTGACCGCGCTCTTGAAATTTAACTGCCCAGCTAAAACTTCAAAATTATTTTCAATTACCGTTTTGTCCCCCCCAAATACAACCGACCCGTTTGATTGAACTTTCCCAAGTCCGTCAGACCTTATTCCATTTACTAATGTAACAGCGCCGTCAAAAATTATGGCGGAATCTTCATTCTGCAAAGTTATATCATTGGGCTTGCCGTTTGAAAAATTATTTTTAAAATTAATGTTTCCTGTAAACGTAATCAGAGACCCTTCTTTTGCATCTATCACCGCCCCCGTTAAATCCTCATCCGCCCTCATGCGCGACTGCGTATCCGTATTGAAATTTAGAAAACCTATATTTTTAAAAGTTATATTCTTTGCTGCGCCCAAATCAAAATAATAATTCTTTAAATTTTGCACATTTAAACTAAACCCGCCGCCGTTTATAATAAAAGGCGTCTGCGCATTTGTCGCCCCAATCGGCCTGTCTAGCTCCTCAGTTTCCGCCGATAAATTTTTCAATAAAAGTATTTCATCGCCAGCCACAAAAATTGCATTTTGATACATCGTAATAAAATCATTCCACTCCGAAACCTTCGCCTGATCAGGCACGTCCGGTTGAGGATCATCAGGATCAGGATTTTCTATATAGCGCGCAAAAATATTTCCCCCCGTACCGTCTGCCGTTTGAAAAAGAAAATAATGTGAACCAGCGGGAGCGGTATTGAGAGTTCCCGCTATGCTTGCCCCTTGAGCTAAGATCACAATAAACTTTTCACCGCTTAAAAAATTTAATGAAAAGTTATTTTGAGTTCCTAAGGTTATCCCCTCCGAGGCTACAATTCTGTCGGCCTCATTTAAATTTACATCCAATTCCAGCGTCCCCTCTAAATCTAAAGTTTCAACATAAATCCTGTTTTGCGCATTGGAATTTATAAGCGAAAGCTTTGCCGCGTCTGCAATTGTCAAATTTTTTATGGTGGAACTGCTCACTTTAAAATACACAGCCCCTGAATTAATAGCAAAAGAATTTTGAATATTGGAAATCCCCCCTTCAAAAACATTTTCCCCTTGCGAAATAATTGCCCCCGCTCCAGACGACTTTAAACCATTTGCAAAAACAATACCCCCCATTAAATTTAATGTTGAATTTGCATCATTTAAAGCAATACCGCCGCCCGTATCGTTTTTAAATGTAATTTGCGAATTATAAAAATACATTTGGCTATTATCATTTAAATAAATAGAGGAGATAAAATTTGGAGATTTGGCATTTGTAAAACTTATGGTGGAATTTATAAAAGCAATGCTTGAGGCGGCGGTTGCTGAAATATTGTAGAAATCTTGGTCAATATTGTTATCTGTAAAATTTAAATTGGAATTTTCAACCTCAAGCGCCGAGGCGTTAAGAGAAAAAACTGAGAGCGCTTTGTTTTGCGAAAATGCCGCCTTGGCATCTCTAAAACTTATAATGCTTGCATCTTTTGCAGATAATACAGACATGCCGGCATTTTGATTGAAATTTATAGCATCCATAAAAACTAAAGTGGATCTCTCTATAAAAAAAACAACGCCCATATCTACATCTGCCTGCGAAAATTTACTAAAAGTAATATTTTTAAAAGTCGCGCTGGAACTTACTTGCTGGCCATCGAGACTGTTTCCAAAAATAAAACCTAAATTTTGAGTGTTGGGATTTGAAGCGTCAAGCGTTTTGCCAAGCCCGTCTATCGTTAAAAAGTTTCCAACCGGCCGCCTGAACGCGCTTGGATAAACATCCTCAGCCGCATTTAAAACAGCAGATTTTGGCGTCACAATAGCATAATCTTTGGCGGTTCTAAATTGCGCCACAAAAGCATTCCAATTTCCATTGTGCGTTAAAACTAAAGAGTTGCTTTTAAACTCATAGGAGACGCTGTAACTTTCATCAAGCGGCACTAAATCCTCATAGTTTGTTATCTCCCCAACCGCTGTTAAAATTTCTATCGGATCCTCTTGACCCGAGGTGGAACCCAATGGATTTATCAATAACCTTGCGCCGCTTAAAAAATTAGCGGAGCCGGCGATTTGGAGTTTATCGCTTTTTGAGTTTGGGAAATTTACATCAATCTCCCACTGGCCGCCTAAAACAAAATCTCCTAAAATAAAAATTTCATCGGCCGCCGAATCGTTTTTCATTGTCAACATGGCGTTTACGCCCACATTTAAATTTGAAACGCTGGAAATATTTGACTTAAATTGAACGGCTCCCCCTGAAATTATAAAAGTATTTAAAAGCGAACTTGTTTTTTCAAAACTCAAAATTCCATCGCCCGTTTTTTCTAATACTGCATTTACAGCTCCAGTCGATTTCAAACCGTTTGTAAAAATATTTTGCCCATCAAAAATTACCGCGCTCCTCTCATCCTCCATATAAATATCATTTGAAATCTCCCCCATCGCATTGTTTGAAAAATTTATTTGCGAGTTTATAAAGGCTAAAGTGGAAGCCCTTAAATAAACCGCGCCGCCGTAAACGCTTGCAAAATTGTGGGCAAAAGTTACGGTGGAATTTGCAAATGTAAAATAAGAATAATTGGTTACGCCTAAAGCCCCGCCCGCAACTTGCGCCGTATTGCTAGTAAAACTTACTGAAGATGCGATGAAATTTACGCTGGAACTTTGAACGCCGAAAATTGCCCCGCCGCCAGCGTCGCCCTCAATCGCATTGGCAAAAAATTGCGCTTTTGAATTTTCAAAAATATAAAGAGACCCTTGTGCAAGAATCGCGCCGCCCGCATTGTTAGGAGCTTTATTGGATATAAAAGAAACGCTGGAATTCGAAATGTAAAATTTGGCATTTGACCCCGACTTTATCGCTCCCCCCATCTCTGAGGCTGAGTTGTATGCAAAAAGCGCAGTGGAATTTATTACGCTCATTACTGACGGAGTATTTGAGGGAGCCTCATTATAAAAATACACCGCTCCCCCTCCCTCGCCGCCGCCTGAGCCTAAGGCTGAATTGTTTGTAAAATAAATATTGGAATTTATAAAATTATAAGCGATTCCGCCGCCGGCGCTTAGCGCGCCGCCTGCGAGCTGCGCCGTATTGCTGGAAAAATAAACATTGGAATTTATGAAATTATAACTTGATCTGCTCCCCCCAAACGCTCCCCCAGATCCCCCCGCTTTGTTTAAACTAAAAACAATATAAGAATTGGAAAATGCCGCCGTGGAATCGGCTGCATAAAATGCGGCTCCGGTATTTGCGGCATTGCCAAAAAATTGCGCTTTTGAATTTTCAAAAACATAAACGCCCCCATTTGCATAAACCGCCCCGCCGTCTGCAGATGCTTTGTTGGATATAAAAGAAACGCTGGAATTTGAAATGTAAATTTTACTGTTTGCAGGCGACTTTATTGCGCCGCCGCCGGATAAGGTTGTATTGTATGCAAAAACTACAGTGGATTTTATTATGCCAAACGCCCCGCCATTAATATAAAAACGCACAGCCCCGCCCCCATCGCCTATGTCGGCGCTTAATGCCGTATTACTAGAAAAATAAACTTGAGAATTTATAAAATTATAAACGCCGCCCGCGTCCACATTTATAGCCCCGCCGCCCATTTGCGCTGTGTTGCTTGTAAAATAAACTTTGGAATTTACAAAATTATAACTAGACCTATACCCCCCTAATGCGCCGCCATACGAATCCGCTTTGTTTAAACTAAAAACAATATAAGAATTAAAAAATGTTGCAGTAGAATCATCTGTATAAAATGCACCGCCTGATGCGCCCGCATAATTTCCTAAAAAATTTATGGTGGAATATTGAAAAATATAATTTATGTTTTTATCCCCATAATTGCCAATTGCCCCGCCCCGCCCATTTGTGGAATCGTTTGCCCGATTGGATATGAAGTTTACGCTTGAGGCGGAAAAAACAATGCGCGCCGCCCCAGCCGCCGCAATTGCCCCGCCCGCGCCTTGCGCGCTATTTTGGAAAAAAGTTACCGTGGAATTTATAAAGTAAATATCTGAGTCCTGTAAATAGAGAGCGCCGCCCGCAGAGGTCGGCACGCTTACTGCTATATTATTTGAAAAGTTTACATTTGCAAAAAAAGTTAAAGTGGATTTTACGCTAAACATTACAGAACCATAGGTTGCCGTTGTAAAATTTATAAAGCCGATACTCTTAAATGTGACGCTCGTTTGAGAAAGCGCAAAACCTAAAGCCGCCGTGGGAGCTGAATCTAAAGTATTGCCGCCGCCGGCAACAGTTATATTTTTATTTGCAGGCGAGCCGAGCGGAATTGGATCTTGAGAATCTAGGCTCTTGGCATTTTGCGATAAAGATACCGTTGCATTTTCCTGCGCGCTTTGGAAACCCGCCGCAAAAATATCCCAAACCGAACCGCCCCACAAAAGTATTCTAGTAGTCCCATCTAGCTCCAATCTAAACCCGCCTAATACAAAAAGTTGATCGCCGCCCGTTATTGATTTTGCAGTGACAATTGCCACGGGATCGGGTCCAAAACCCGCAAGACTATTTACCTGCAATGTGCTGTTTGAAACAGTAAAAGTTCCGGCGGAGGCGGCGGTTCCTTCAATTTTTAAAAGGTCGCCCTCCCCAGTTTTAAAGTTTACATCTAAAATTAAATAAGAATTTGTAAAAGCAATTGCGCTTGAAATGAAAGTATCAAAGCCGTTGTTTTGCAGAAAAAGAGCCGAGTTCCCTGAGACATTTAAATTTATAGCCAGCGATACGCCCGGCGTCTTTATTGCAACGGTTCCCCCCTGCACAACAAAATTGTTTTTAATAAATAGAGGCGCCCCCTCAACCGCTAAAATCCCAACGTCTGTTTTTTGAACTGTTGCTGTATATATGTATGCGCTGCCGTTATAGGCGTTTGACTGCAAACCATTTGCCAAAGTATTTGCGCCAGCAAAAATTAATGCGCTGTTTGCAGTATAAAAACTGATATCGTTTGCGCCGCTTAAGTCAGTATTGCCTGAAAAATAAATATAAGAATTTACAAAAGTTATTGTGGAATTGTCCACGCCGGCGACGCCGCCGTAATGAGTGAGGGATTTATTGTTTAAAAATGAAACGCTTGAAAATGTGAAAAATATGTTTGAATTATCCTCTAAATTTAAAGCCCCGCCGTAACGCAATGAAACATTGCTGGAAAATTCTACATTGGAATTAACAAAATAAAGTTTATTGGATCCCCTCATCCCAACCGCCGCGCCTTTTTGCGCTGACGCTGTATTGCTGGAAAATTTAACATTGGAATAAATAAAAGAAAGACTGCTCGCTGCACCCATAAAAATTGCGCCGCCAGCGTAAGCTGCAACAGTTCCTCTTGCAGAATTTAAAGAAAAAGCAATTGTAGAATTTGAAAATTCAAATATTGAACTGGTTGAATAAATCGCTCCGCCGGCCAGAGCGGCAGAATTGTTTAAAAAGTTTACATTT
>JAITCX010000075.1 GCA_031282945.1 Elusimicrobiota bacterium | reverse complement strand
TTGTTTCTCAATGCCCCCCTCCCACAAAAAAAGCTAAATCCTTTAGAGTTTTACTAGAGCTAGAAAATTTATAAAAAAAACAAGCGTAACTTTTTTATTTTCCCCTCTGTAATATTTGCTCCGCGTCAATTAATTTTTATTCTTGCGGCGTAAATTAAGGGCTTATAAAACAGAATGTTTTTTATTTTTGGAAAGTTTAGTTTGAATTTTAGGATTTAGAAATATGCAGGAAATATAAAAACTTTAGACGCCAAAAGCTCTTAATGTGCAAATTTATGAGAAGCGCGCAAATTTACTTTGACACGTTTTACATTTTTTTAAATGAAAATGCGCTATATTTTAGACCTGTGAAAAATTTGCCATCCTCTCCTTAAGAAAAATAGCTACAGTCATTCTGTTAACTCCCAAAATGCGTCCTATTGCGCTTTTGGAAATATGTTTGTCTAAGAGGCTTTGAATTTCTTGTTCACGCCCTGAAAGTTTTACATGGCGGGATTTTCGGCCATGCGGTCTGCCCAAAACAACGCCCTGCATGCGTTTGCGGGCGAGGGCTTCTTTTGTCCTCTGTGAAATTAAATCGCGTTCTATTTCTGCGGCCATAGAAAAAGCAAAAGCTAAAACTTTTGAAGTCAAACTATTGCCGAGTTTATAATTATCTTTAATTGTCCAAACTTGCACCTGTTTGCGCATTAATTCATTTAATATGGACATAACCATAAATAAACTTCTGCCAAGTCTGGAGAGTTCCGAGCAAATAATTATATCGTCTTTTTCCACTTGGGAAAGCAAAGTTCCCAAAAGTCTTTTTTGCGGATCTTTTGTACCGCTTATCGTTTCCTCAATCCACTGGTCAGCCTTTAACCCGTTTTTTAAACAAAACTGCTCAATTTCAAAACGTTGATTTTCTACAGTCTGCTTGTCTGTGCTAACTCTAATGTAACCATAAATCATAAAGCCTCCAATTTATCATTTTTCGCTGCAATGGCAGCAAAAATAATAACGGGTGATTAAATTAATTATATGGTTTTGCTAGATACTTTTTGTTTAAAAAAATTATTATAAATATTTTTTTATCAGGTTTTACGAGGAGAATTTGACCGAATATATAAAGCGGTGCGGAAGCTTTAGCAAATTTAAAGCCGATAGCGTTTGGACAATTCTTACGCCGATTGAGGAAAGCATTAGGAAAAAAATAGAAAAGGCAGGAACGCCTCTTAAAGAGTGGGATATTTCTATTAACTATGGAATAAAAACAGGATGCAATGAAGCTTTTATTATCACTAAAGAAAAGCGAGACGAGCTTATTGAAAAAGATGCAAAATCCGCTCAAATTATTTGCCCGATTTTACGCGGCAAAGACATAAAACGTTATGATTATAAATGGGCTGAACTGTATCTCTTATTTATCCCTTGGCATTTTCCATTGCAAAAAGATACGAGCATACAAGGGGCTTCAAAAATAGCCGAAAAAAATTTTAAGGAAAATTATCCAGCAGTTTATAATCATTTATTGAGCTACAAAGATAAATTAAAAAAAAGAAATCAAGCGGAAACAGGCATAAGATATGAATGGTATGCTTTGCAAAGATGGGGCGCAAATTATTTGGACGATTTTTCCAAGCAAAAAATTGTATACCCATGCATAATGGCTAATGAACCTTCTTTTGCATTTGACAATAAGAAAAATTTTATTATTGCGCCCGCTAATATTATTAGTGGCAATCATTTACAATATTTACTCGCATTTTTATGTTCTAATTTATGTTATTTTGCTTTGCGAAAATATTATATGGGAGGTGGTATTGAAGGTGAATTAAAAACGAACAGATTATTGTTATTACCTGTCCCATTGCCAAAAAATAATATAGAACGAAAAATAAAAGCATTATTGGAAGAGAAAAAATATAAAGAAATAAATAATGTAATATACAATTCATACAATCTAAGTAGAGAAGAAATAGATTTTATAGATGACAAACAGATAAAATAAATTTTATTTCTTGACTATTTAAACCTAGTCGTTTTTGGATTAAAGTGTCGTCGTCATTATATTTTATATTATCAATATTATCATTATTATTTGGTAAAGGAATAGGTAAATTCTCAATAAATTGTTTCAGATATCTATAGCCTTTTCCTCCTAATCCGCTAGCATAAAAATTTTTAAAAATCCATGCAATTGTTGGGGAATTAAGCCAATGAATTAAATAATCTAAATGTTTGCCAGTTAATATATAAGATGTATTTAGAGTAATAAACTTGCCACCATTGTCTAAATAAAATTGAGGGGAACTAACAATTTCTGAATAAATAATCTTTTGCTTGGAAAAATCGTCCATATAGGCACAGCTACGTAAATTATATGGAGTATCGCCTTGGTCATCGCGTTTACTGATTGCTTCCCAATATTCATCTAAGTGTTTTTTTATGGCGGGATAATTTTCAATATCAATTCTGGGAATTTTATTTTTGCTTTTATCTATGTAACCGTTATGCGTTACAATTAAATATTTTCCAGCAAAATTATATCCGTTTCGTTTTATGTCTTTGCCGCGTAAAATCGGGCAGATAATTTCTGCAGATTTTGCGCATTTTTTAATAAGTTCTTTTCGTTTTTCCTCATTAATAATAAAAGCCTCATTGCATCCCGTCAATATTCCTCTGTTTATTTTTAGGTCTTTCCAATTCTTTAACGGCGTTCCAACTTTTTCAATTTTTTCTTTAATGCGCTGTTCAATCGGCGTAAGAATTGTCCAAACGCTATCGGCTTTAAATTTGCTAAAGCTTCCGCACCGCTTTATATATTCGGTCAATTTATCCGCGCATTTTTCTCTTATAATACATACAAAAGTATCATTTTTTCTTGTATTGTTTTTTTCTATAAGAATAATATTTACATCCACAGTTGCATTTGAAAAAACTTTTTGCCCGGCAAAATCAATCAGCATTTTTACATTGCCGAAGTTTGCAAAAAAATCTCTTGTAAGTTCCCCATAACCTGCCCGCATCCATTTATTTGAAGTAATAAAACACAAAACTCCATTTTCTTTTAATAAGTTAAAACCGCGCTCATAAAAAAGTTGATAGATGTCGCCCATACGTGAAAATGTTGTAAAGTTTTCATCTTTATAAATATTTGCAAGCGTTCCCTGATTGCTTTGTAATTGTATGTAGGGCGGATTGCCAATCACTATGTCAAAATTAGATCCATTGGCATTAGTTAATATTCCAAACATCCACCGCGCGTCAAAAAAAGCCGCCGCATTATTTTGCTTATATGGATTCCAAGAAGTCAACGTCTTTGTGGTTTCCTCTCCTAGATTAACTTGTGTCTTTAAAATATCATCAATTTTTTTGCATATCTTGTCATCTTGGGTGCGTAAATCAATTTTTTCTTTTGGAGTATGCGCAAAAAAATGTTGTTTGCGAATTTCAAGCAATTGCTCTCTAAGCGCCGCCAATTCTATATTTTCTAATTTTGGTTCATTAGAATTATCACCATATTTAATTAAGGTATTTGCCGAAACAAATTTTGTCTCAAGATTTGGCAAAGTAACAAAGCCGTGATTTTCTTTCCTCTCGTCAGCTTTTTGCTCTAAAATTAAAGAAATAAAAAATCTTAATTTGCTTATTTGTATTGCTATTGGTTTTATATCAATTCCATAAATACAATTTTCTATTAAAAATAATTTACGGATATAGTCCGAGTCATCATTTTTAAAAGTTTCCTCTATATTAGTTTTCATTTTTTTATTATCAACTTTTTTTAATTGTTTTTGCCTCCAAATTTTGTTATTGGGATCTAGCTTTCTAAGTATAAAGGTAAGTTTGTGCAATACCCCCATAGGAAAAGCCCCTGATCCGCAAGCAGGATCTAAAATTTTGCAATCATTAATCGCTTCTATTAAGACATCAATTTGTTCTTTATTATTAAACGAGGGATCATCATCAATATAAGAAAAAAGCTTGTCTAAGGATTTATCTATATCTCCTATAGGCATTTTTTTATTATGCTCAAGCAATTTCCCTTTTAAATATTCTTTAAGAGAAATATCTACCATATAGTCAACAATTTCTCTGGGCGTATAAAAAGCTCCAGATTCTTTTCTTGCAGTTTCTCCTGTTTCCTCATTATAAGTGCCAAGCAAATTCTCAAAAACTTTTCCAAGCAATTCTGGATCCATAGAAACATCAATATCTTGCGGCGTGTTTTCCTCAACAGTAAAATTATATCGTTTAAAAATATCTATTAACCCCTTGTCCTTATGTTCTTTATTGTCGCCCCAAAAAAGAGCATTCGGCACAAATGCAGCTCGGCTTTTTTCTCTACTAAATCCATCCACATATTCTTTTGTATCAAAGTCGTCTAAACACTCAAAAAGACCGCCGTTCAAAAACGGCGTTTGTTTAAAAAGTTCTATAACTTTTTCATGCGTAAAAGTTTTTGAAAAAAGCGAATGTTCATTAAAATCTCTAAACTTTGTTTTAATGCCGTAATCCTCACTCTGTTGTTGGTTTTTATCATTTGCAAACTGCCTGTCTTTTATCGGGCGGTTTAATGTTGCAAAAAATAAATTTTGCAAAATGCCATTATAATAATTTCCGTCTTTAATGCTATACGGATCAAAGTTATTTAAAATTTCTTTTAATTTTTCAATACTAAAAATTTCATCTGGAATTAAATTTTTTTGTTTGATAAACCACACAAAAATCAAACGCGTTAAAAGACGCATCAAATGCTGTCTATTTTCATCAATTTTTGTTTCTTGAGGCAGCTTAGCTTTTTTGCCGGAGTCTTCAGGAAACCTTACCTTCTCAACCGCCCAATCATCATACCAAGCAAAAATTTCTTTATAAAATTCTTTTGTGACAGTTTCAACGCTAAATCTTTCTAAAAGATCATTTTTATCCTGCACTTGACCTGAAAGCATTTCTTGCGGCGTATGTTTTTTACATTCGGGTCCTAATATATAACTATAACGTTTTGGATTTGAAAAATCCTGTTGCGCTTTTCCTTTTTCATTTATAGAAAAAGAACTTGTAATAAGCGAAAAACGCCACACTTGAGACTTGGCGCTGTAAAAAGCCGCAAGCGCAATTTGACAGCCTTCATCTCCTAATATCTTAAAAGATTCTCTTGAGAGGGTGATACGCGGATCGCTTGAACTCTCATGTTTAAATTCATAAATGCCGACTTTAACATTTTCCTCAAGCGCGCATTCTCCCAACTTAA
>JAITCX010000220.1 GCA_031282945.1 Elusimicrobiota bacterium | reverse complement strand
GAAAAAGAAGTTCCCGCCTCGTCTATAAAATGAATCGTGGTGGCGATTTTAGGTCTTGCAATTTCAAAAATTGCCGCGCTCGTTTTAAAAAACCTAACGCCGATATCGTCTGTTTTTGTAATTTTATACAAAATATAAATTTGAGAATCGTTTACATAAACATCTGTAATATCTATATCATAAGAATATTGCGATTGCCCAATGGCAAGAACCAAAATAAAATTTTGAGCAAAATTATGAGAATAATTTTCTTTTACAAATTGAGATTTTCCCAAGACTTGCGCCAATTTTTTTTCTGAGTTTATTGTAATTACATTTACATTTTTTGATAGAGGAGCTGAAGGTTTTAAGAAATATCCGGGCAGCGTTTTAAAATTAATTTTAGATATGTCGCCGCTCTGCACGCCTCTCTGGAAACTTCTACTTTCCGCCGGCGTAAAGCTTTGCGTTTTAACAGGTTCGGGCTTGGTTTCCATTTCAGTTTCAACTTCAACTTTTTGGCTTTGCAATGTTTCTTGCCGAGCGGGAGCGCAAGCAAATATTAAAAATGCGCCTAAAAATATAAAAGATGTATAGACAACTTTTTTCATTTTCTCCTCCTACTTAATTCTCTTAATATCTGCGCCAAGTTGTTTAAACTTTTTTTCTAAAAATTCATAGCCTCTGTCTAAGTGGTAAATTCTTGCAATAATGCTTTCGCCGTTTGCGGCAAGACTTGCCAAAACCAAAGCCGCTCCAGCCCGCAAATCTGAAACC
The DNA here is from genome assembly GCA_031282945.1 of Elusimicrobiota bacterium. Classification (GTDB taxonomy): domain Bacteria; phylum Elusimicrobiota; class Endomicrobiia; order Endomicrobiales; family Endomicrobiaceae; genus JAITCX01. The sequence continues at coordinate 2,029 of JAITCX010000220.1, read as the reverse complement.
ATAACAGGCGCCCCCGAAAGCTCTTTAACGCCTTTAATATTTACAGTGCGCCCATTTATAGCCAAATCCGCGCCAAACCGTTTTAGCTCTGGAATATGCATAAATCTATTTTCAAAAACATTTTCTTTTACGCCGCTTTTTCCATTAGTTACAGCCATCAAAGCCGTCCATTGCGCTTGCACATCTGTCGGAAATTTTGGATAGACATCCGTGCTGATATTTTGAGGTTTTAAATCTTTCACCCATTTTACGTAAATTTTATCTTTCTCCTCTTTTATGCTAAGACCTGCTTTTTTCAATTTTTCTATAATAATTTTTATATGTTTCGGGCAAACGCTTTCTAAACAGATATCCCCTTTCGTTATGGCCGCCGCAATTAAATATGTTGCCGCTTCAATTCTATCGGGTATAACTTTATGGCGCGTCCCTTTTAAAGTTTCAACTCCGGTGATAGTAATAGTTTTAGTTCCCGCTCCAGAAATTTTTGCGCCCATAGAATTTAAGCAATTTGCGAGATCCTCAATTTCGGGTTCTTTGGCGGCATTAGAAATTATGGTTTTGCCTTTTGCCAAAACTGCCGCAAGCATTATATTTTCAGTTGCGCCGACGCTTGGAAAACGAAAATTTATCTTTGCTCCAATTAAACCGTTAGGGGCGGACATTTTTACATATCCTCCGCTGACTTTAATTTTCACGCCGAGTTTTTTAAAAGCTTCAAGATGAATATCTATAGGTCTTGCGCCGATGGCGCAGCCGCCGGGCAAAGACACATCCACTTTTTTAAGTCTTGCCAAAAGCGGTCCCATCACCAAAACGCTTGCCCGCATTTTTCTAACGAGATCATATGGCGCAATGTGATTATAATTTTTAAACGGCAAAATTTTTACGGTATCTTTATTGAGCTGAGCTTTTTTACCGATAAAATTTAAAAATGCAATTGTAGTATTGATATCCGCAAGGTTTGGAACATTTGTTATAATGCAAGGCTCGTCAGTTAAAAGCGATGCAAAAAGGATGGGCAATGCAGAATTTTTCGCTCCTGAAATTTTTACTTTCCCTTTTAATTTCCTGCCGCCGTTTATTACAATTTTATCCATAGAATTCTATTTAACCCTCCATAATCTTTTATTACTTTTAAATTTGAAAAACCGTTTGCATAAAAAATTTCTTGCGTTTGCTGTGATAAATTAGAATTTAACTCAAGAAAAATTTGGCCGTTTTGGTTTAAATATTTTTTTGCATTCATTGCAATTTTACGATAAAAAAATTGACCTCCGTCTTTAGCAAAAAGCGCAATCCGCGGCTCAAAAAAAAGTTCGCCCGCCAAAGCGCATTTTTCTCTCTTGGAGATATAGGGCGGATTTGACACAATTATATCAAACCTTCTATTGCCGATTTTGCTAAACATATCGCTTAAAATAAACTCTATATTATTTTTATTTGGACAGAGGATTTTATAATTTTGTTTTGCAATTTCAAGCGCTTTTTTGCTTATATCGCTAGCTGTAATATTTTTAAAAGCTCCGAAAAATAAAAGACTTAAAGCGATTGCTCCGCCGCCGCAGCACAGATCTAAAACGCTTAAATCAGTTTTTGTTTTAGCTTGTTCTAAAACATTATAGACCAAAAATTCTGTCTCTGGTCTTGGAATTAAAACATTGCGGTTTACCTTAAAATTTAAACCCATAAATTCGCATTGGCCTAAAATATAATGCGTTGGTTCATGGCGGGCGCGTCTAAAAACATAATATTTAAATTTATCAATTTGTTTTTTTGTCAAGGCTTTATCTAAAGCGGCCGCCAGCTTATTTGTTTCTATTTCTAAAACAGAACTCATTAAAACTTTAGCGCTAGCGCCGCTGTCATCGGGACAAGAGTTTTTTAAAAGATCTTGCGCCCATTTCAACATTGTAAAAACATTCAATGATTTATACCTATTGGCTTTATAATTTTCATATTCTATATATTTAAATAAAGCCTCCGACAAAAATATCGGAGGCTTTTAATTAGCAATATATAGTATATCAAA
>JAITCX010000183.1 GCA_031282945.1 Elusimicrobiota bacterium | reverse complement strand
GGTATTTAATTGGTTTTAATACTTGATTCCAAAGTTTTTAAGGCATAATATAAATATTGAAAAGAAGCGGCAAAATTTATTTATAATTTTGTTTGGAGATAATGAGGGCGTATAGTTTTTGCATTTAACTTAATAGAGTAAATTGATTTAAACTTTTCTGGGAAGTATACGCGGGGATTGTTTTTTCAATATGTAACTCAACGAACTTAATAGGCGTTGGGATTTTTTATTTTATGAGATCAGGGGAGAATGTAATTTTATTTTAGGGAAGGAAAAATGACATTAACTTTATTAAATAAATATAATGTCACCATTAAAATTCTAAAATCTATCTCTTTTGTTTGTATGATTATTAGACCTGAGGCAATGTTATTTTTATAGTTGCATTTATTAGCCAGTCCATAAATGTTGTTCCGATTCTATACCAAGCGCCTTGTGGTGAAGGCGGCAAAGTTCCGTTAAAGCTTTCAAGCGTTATATTTCTTTTGACAAAGTTATAAGCTCCCACTTCAGTTTTTATAACCGCGTATGCCGTACCTCGCTCAACGCCTGGATATTTTAATGTTTCGTTATTCCATTGAAGACCGTCCTGTAAACCGCCCCCGTAGGGAATGATGCCCGCAATTGGAATTGCGCTGTTTATGATAGGTTTTATATCGTAAATGTCACCAGGATTGACAAGTAAATAAATTTGATGTTGCATATCGCCTAGCCGCTTTTCTGGATAAACAGAATGTTTAAGGTTAAGTCCTTTTTGAATTGCTTTTTTAATTGTATTGTATATTTTTAAATCGAAAGTCGTTCCAGTTGTGTCTGCAGTTTGCAAATGAGCGCTATCATAAGATGCCGCTACAATTTTTCCAATACATTCGTTATTTTTTGAATCAACAATTATTCTTGCAATGGAGTGAATTAAACGTTCAGCGTTTTGAAATTGACTAAATACTAAATCATCCCACAAATTCTTATGTCTAAATGCTTTAATTTGTAGAGATGTGGGTTGCATATTTTGGAAACTTTCCTCAATTAAAGGGATAGGGTCATTTATCCCTTTAATAACTTTTTCTTTCCCAACATAATCAATATAATTTTGCAACTTAACTGCCTCAGGCATATTCTCGTCTATTATAGTTTCGCAGAGCGTTGAGGTATAATCTCCTTCCTCGTCCATTTGTCTTGCTAAATAGATAGAATAATCGAGCATTAAATCCTTTAAAATAGCGCTATCGCTATTAACTTGCATTTTTGCATTTTTTAATGTTTCGCGCATACTCTCTACATTGCTTACTAATTTTGCTCTCTCCTCTGTGTCTTTCCAATCGCTATTTTTGACAACAATTTCAGTAGAGGCGCAAAGAGTAGAATTATCTACGCTTTTTAAATTTTCCCACATGCTACCTTTGTAAAGATTTATTTTTTTCACTTTTCCAACTTTACTTTTTTTCAAAAATTCTCTATCAATTATTTGCGCCATATTTCACCTCTTGTAGTATTTAATAAATTTCAATGTTTTATCTTTAGCCAGACCTTAATATCCATAGTAGCATAATTTAAATTTTTGCATTGCTAAAGGTGGCGTCATATTTTATCTAAAGAGTATCGCCAACTTTTTTGCGCTGCCCTTTTTTATAGAGGCAGGAAAATACTTTTTCTTACTTTTGCTAATGCAATATAGGAATAAAAATTATCGTGATAATAATGTATTTCCTAATATTCTGCTGTTTCAAATGACAATAGTATTTTCCAGACTAATGTAGTGGAAAAGCATTATTAAAGAATCTTTACTTATAAGTTAATATATTAAATATTTTAAATCAAATTGATAATTTTGTCAAATACTCCCTAATATATTATTTTATACATTGAGATATTTTAAATGTTAAAAAACGCCATGGGGATAAAGGGATAATTTTAGAGTTTTGAGGTATTTTTGCCTTTCATATAAAACGTTTATAATGGTATGGGGAGTTGCATTGTTAAATCTTAAAATTTCAGTTAGAAAATAAAACTTTACCGCCAATATCTTTTCAATTTCTTGCGCTATATTCAATTTTGCAAGCATTTATTTACTTTAAAACCTCAATTTTTTTGACGCTTCCCAAAATCTATATCTTTTGCTCAATGGCTGGATGCCCTCACCGTTTGGGCGCAAACAAGTTCCCGATTTAGCAGTGAGCTAGTAGAGTATAGATTTTAGTAAAAGCCAAAAAAGTTGAAGCTTTAAAATAAGATTTGCTAGTTCTAAAAAATAATTTTGAGACGCGTTTCTTTGCTGTTAAGAGATAAAGACAGAGCATTTTCTGTTTCTCTTTTGCATGAAAATTAAAAGCTAAATATTGTAGGATCTTTGGCGTTGGAGCGTCTCTCTCCTCTCAATATTTTTTGCAATGGATAGTTTGCGCGCTTCTAAAAATTGACAATTAAAGCTAAAAAATATAATATCAAAATAAGCCCAGTTAAATAGAAATTAGACGTTTAATTAAAATGGAGTTAAATTAAGTTTTTAGGGTAGTTGGAGAGTAAAGCCAAAGTTTTTTCTTGCCGCAAACACATCAAAGTTTTTAACCATTCATTAATAATCAAATGCAAGAAATCAAAATTATGCAAAATCAAAAAAATAAATCCAAAAATCATTTTAATGTTAAACAATTAAACGCAGGCAAACAAAACTTTTGCTTTGCAGAGGTGATTAAACTAAGTCTGGAGGAGAAGTAAATGGAAAATCATAAGCCGCCGCATCCTGATGCCGTGGACGTGTCGCAGTTGTCTAAAAAAACTATTGTGGAGTTAACAAAACTTGCAAAAAAATTGGAGATAGATTCTGTTTCAGGTTTAAAAAAACAAGATATTATAGCCAAGATTATTGAAGTTGAAACAAAAAAATTTAATGTGGTTTATGGAAGCGGCGTTTTAGAAGTGTTGCCGGACGGTTTTGGATTTTTGCGCTCTGAGGAATACAATTATTTGCCGGGTCCCGATGATATTTATATATCGCCATCCCAAATAAAAAAGTTTGCTTTGAGAAAAGGCGATACAATTTCCGGTCTTGTGCGCCCTCCAAAAGATCAAGAGAGATATTTGGCGCTTTTGCAGGTGAAATCCGTTAACGGTCTTACTGATTTGGAAAACATCAGAGAACGAAATTTTTTTGATAATCTCACGCCTCTTTACCCCGATGAGAAAATTACATTAGAAACCACAAAAGATGAACTTTCCACCCGCATAATAGATATGCTTGTTCCCATAGGGAAAGGCCAAAGAGTTTTGATAAATGCCGCTCCCAGAACAGGTAAAACTGTTTTGCTCCAAAAAATTGCCAATGCCATAACAAAAAACAATCCAGAAATATCTTTGATAGTTTTGCTTATTGACGAACGTCCCGAGGAAGTTACGGACATGCAGCGCTCAGTTAAAGGGGAAGTCGTCTCCTCAACTTTTGATGAGCCTGCCGATAGGCATATTCAAGTTTCAGAAATGGTTTTGGAAAAAGCGAAACGTATGGTTGAAAACGGTAAAGATGTTGTTGTTTTATTGGATTCAATTACGCGTTTGGCAAGAGCGTATAATGTGGCGATGCCCTCAAGCGGGCGCGTGCTTTCAGGCGGTTTGGATTCAAATGCTTTGCAAAGACCAAAGAGATTTTTTGGAGCCGCCAGAAATATAGAAAACGGCGGCAGCCTTACAATTATAGGAACGGCGCTTGTTGAGACGGGCAGCCGAATGGACGATGTTATTTTTGAGGAGTTTAAAGGGACGGGCAATTGCGAAATTTATTTGGATAGAAAAATTGCCGACAGACGTATTTTCCCAGCCATAGATTTATTGCGTTCAGGTACCAGAAAAGAGGAATTGCTTTTGACTGAGGACGAGAAAAATAAAATGTGGATATTGAGAAAAGTTATGGTTTCAATGACGCCTGTGGAATTGATGGAAGAATTAAAGTCGCGGCTGCTTGCTTCAAAAAGCAATAAGGATTTTTTAAGACAGCTTGAAATTAACGGCGTTGAACCGCCGAAAAACTGAGCGGATTTTATCGCTAAAATAAAAATTTGAGCGTTCATAAAATTGACGCTTGCCCCCTTAATTTTGCATAATTAAGAGAAGCAGTTAAAATACACATTTATAGGAGAGTAGAAATGAAAGAAGGAATTCATCCAAAATATCAAGATTGCGTGGTGTCATGCGCTTGCGGTTATTCTTTTAATACAAGATCAACAAAGCCGGTTATAAAACTTGAAATATGTTCAAACTGCCATCCATTTTTTACAGGCAAACAAAAACTTATAGACACCGCAGGCAGAGTTGAAAAGTTCCAAAAACGTTTTGCAAAAACTGAAGGAAAGACTGTTGTAAAAAAGAAAGAGGTAAAAAGACCAGCAACAGCTAAAAAGAAAAATTTAAAGATTTTGTCGCTCACTCCAAAAAAGACAAAACCTGTCACTAAAAAAGATAAGAAAGAAGAAAAGTCGGCGGCAAAAAAATAGTCGTTTTAAATTTTTGAAAAATATATTTAACAGCTCTCTTTTTGAGGGCTGTTTTTATTTTATGCCCATCTTATACTAAATTTTAAATTAATTTTGAGGGGAAAATGTTTTTAGAAAAACTAGATAGTTTTAATGAAGAGTTTAAACAAGTTTTAAAAGATTTAAGCGGCGGCGCCGTGAGTTCCGATCAAGTTAAATATATGGAGCTTACCAAACGCCATGCTTATCTTTTGCCCATAATAGAACATCGCGACAAATATTTAAAACTTTTAAATAATATTTCCGGCGATAAGCAATTGCAAAATTCGGATGATAAAGAACTTGCCCAAATTGCAAGCGCCGAATTAGAGGAGCTTCAAGCTCAAAAAATAGCTTTAGAAAATGAAATAAAAATTTTGCTGCTTGATCCCGATCCCAATGATGATAAAAATATAATTGTAGAAATTAGAGCTGGAACGGGGGGGCAGGAAGCGGCGCTTTTTGCTGGGGATTTATTTAGAATGTACACCAGATTTGCCGAGAGAAAAAACTTTAAATATGAGGTTTTAGATTCCAATGCCACAGGACTTGGCGGATTTAAGGAAGTTGTTTTTGAAATTACCGGCGCAAACGCTTGGAAGTTTTTTAAATTTGAGCGCGGCATTCACAGAGTGCAAAGAGTTCCTGAAACGGAAAGTTCGGGACGCGTGCATACGTCTGCGATAAGCGTTGCCGTTTTGCCTGAGGCGAAAGAAGTTGATATAGAGATAAAAACTGAGGAGTTGCGGATTGATACATACCGAGCGTCCGGGGCCGGAGGCCAGCATGTCAATAAAACTGATTCGGCTATCCGCATTACGCATTTGCCGACGGGTCTTGTCGTTTCTTGTCAGGATGAAAGAAGCCAAATAAAAAATAGAGCCAAAGCCATGAAAGTTTTGCGGGCAAAATTGTTTGAGCAAAAAATATTGACGCAAGAAAAAGAAATTGCAAGTTCTAGAAAACAACAAGTTGGTTCAGGCGATAGATCTGAAAAAATTAGAACGTATAATTTTCCGCAAAATAGAATTACAGATCACCGCATTGGTTTTAGCGTTTATAATATTACGGAAGTTTTGGATGGTCAGCTTGACGAACTGATTGGAAAACTTATTGAGGAAGATATATCTTTAAAACTAAAAGCGTAACTTTGCAATTTTGAGCCAGCTCCTCCTGCGCCGCTCCAAGAGCGGCGCAGTGCAGAGCGCATTACTCGCCAATAATTTTTATCAAAACTCTTTTCGGTCGTCTGCCGTCAAACTCGCCATAAAAAATTTGTTCCCAAGTTCCAAAATCCAATTTTCCATTTGTTACGGCCACAACGCTTTCTCGTCCCATAATTTGTCTTTTTATGTGGGCATCGGCATTGTCTTCAAACCCATTGTGTTGATATTGAGAGACGGGTTCATGGGGCGCCAGTTTTTCAAGCCATTTGGCATAGTCATTTAAAAGTCCTGTTTCATTGTCATTTATAAAAACGCTTGCCGTTATGTGCATAGGGTTTATTAAACACAAACCTTCTTTTATGCCGCTCTCATCAATTGCTGTCTGAACCTCGTCAGTTATGTTTACAAAACCCATTCTCTTTGGAATATTAAAGAGTAATTCTTTTCTAAAACTTTTCATTTTTCTCTCCTCATATATTTTTCTTTTTCCGCTTTGCTAAGTTTTTCTAAGCTATACCTCAAAGCTGTGCGCGGCATTTTTTTATAATGCGCTTCTAAAAAATTTATTAAAGTATTTTTGTTGCGTTTGCCGACTTCCCTCAACATCCATCCGCAAGCTTTATGAATTAAATCATGTTTATGATTTAGAAATTTTTGGCATAAAATTAAAATTTCATCAAATCTTGTATGCCTTATAAAATATAAATTTGAAATTATAGAAATACGTTCCTGCCACAAATTTTTTGAGTTTGCAAGCTCAAACATTTGTTTGCGCAAATCTGGATTATAAAACCAAGCATGCCCACAAATGTGGGGCGAACTTAAGTCTACTAAATCCCAGTTGTTTATATATTTTGTCTTGGATAGATATAGATTTAATATTTTAATTTGGGCTTGTAAGTCGGCGCTTTCATATTTTTTTACGAGGGCGATTAAGGATGAAAGCCGCACTTCATGGATGGGGTGTTTGATTAAGGTTGAGAGGTCGGCTAGGGTGAGGTTTTTATAATGTTGTTGGACGATAGAGCGTTGGGTTGGAACTTTTAAGCCCCAAAATTTATCGCCATAACCATACTCGCCCTTAGCGGTTTTAAAAAAACCGCTAAGGTGTTTTGCCAAATAACCATTTTTGTTTGATTGCAGATGATTTAAGAATTCTTTTTTATGGCTTGCGGGAGACATTTATACGGCGGCGGGCGGAGTATTGGAAGCGATGTAAAAATATCCAAGCGCAAAAGTAACAGCCAAATAGACAATAGTGGAAAAAATAAAAAGCGGTAAAAAAGAAACTTTTACAATTTTAACTTTGTGCAGCAATAAAAACAATAATGAGCTAACTAATCCAAATCCAATGCCTGCAAATAAAACAGCCGGAACAATAATTACCATGTTAGACCCTACCTCGTTAACCATTTTAATTTCCCCCTATAAAAATCACGCCGCCAACGGGATTTGAACCCGTGATCTCCGCCTTGAGAGGGCGATGTCCTAAACCGCTAGACGATGGCGGCAATGTCAATTCATTATACAAAAATACGAGGGATACTAGCAATTCT
>JAITCX010000180.1 GCA_031282945.1 Elusimicrobiota bacterium | reverse complement strand
ATAGATATCGGCAAACTTGAGGGCGGAATTTTCTTATCAAAAATACTCCCAATATAAGTTTAATTAAATCGCCCAATAAATATGGAATAACTCCGGCAATAATTGCGGCTTTTAAACTTTCTAAAAATGGAAGATTTTGAGCTTTCATGATGATTTGACTAAGACGCAAAACGCCGAAAATATAAATAATTATAAAACCAAAAAATAAAGCCAGCGCAATTTTTAAAAGCGATATGGGAACATTTTTTTCTAAAGGTTTAGGCATGCCTAAAATTGAACCTACAAATAAACTTGCAAAAAAATACCCCACAATATATCCGCCGCCGGTTGCAAACAATACGCCAATTCCGCCGCGTCCACCTGCAAAAACAGGCAGTCCCAAAGCTCCGCCGACAATAAACACCAAAACGGCAAGCGCGCCGCGCCATCCTAAAAATCCTGCCGCCAAAAGAACCATCATATTTTGCAAAACTATTGGTACAATAAAAGCGCCAGTTCCAATGGCAATAAATCCAGATGCCGCAATCAAACTTGCAAATAGAGCGATAAAAACATTTTTATTTGCATTTTTCATTTTTTTCTTTTGGGAGTTCGGCAAGTTTTCTAAGCGCAAACAAATAGCCGTCAACGCCAAGCCCAGCAATTTGGCCGATACAAACTCCTGAAATATAAGAATGATGTCTGAAACTTTCCCGCCTATAAATATTTGATAAATGCACTTCAATTGCTTCAACTGAAACGGCCGCCAGCGCATCCCGTATGCCGATAGATGTGTGAGTATAGGCGGCGGCATTTATAATGATGCCGTCAAAATCTCCCGCGGCGCAAATCTTATCTATAATTTTTCCCTCGCTATTTGATTGAAAAAATTCTACTTTTACATTTATTTGATTTGCCAACTCAAGAATTTTATTTTGAATATCAGCTAAAGTTAAACTGCCGTAAATTTCAGGCTCGCGCATGCCCAGCATATTTAAATTTGGACCGTTGATGACTAAAATTTTTTTCATTATTCTATCTCCATTAAAAATTTATCTAAATATTTTTGTAAAACCTTATCTTCAATATTTTGCCCGCTTTTTGCTTTGCCGATAGCTTTTAATAAAACAAACCTTATTTGATGATTAAAAGTTTTTTTATCTTTTTTCATAATTTCAATTATTTTTCCACTAGAAATTTTCCCAACATGAAAGTCCGCAAACACAAAACTTAAAAGTTCTTTTATGGATTTATATATTGTATTTTTTTTATAGACAATATCAGACAAATATCCTCCAAACAACATCCCTATTGCAACGCCTTCGCCATGCAAAAACTTTTCATAGTTAAAATATGTCTCTATCGCATGTCCAAGAGTATGGCCGAAATTTAAAATTTCTCTAATGCCGTTTATATCTTTTTCATCCTTGCAAACTATTTCAGCTTTAAAACTGCAGCACTTAAAAACAACATAATTAAAATCCATTTTAGAAAGGTTGTTTTCCTTTTGAAAAAACCGCATAAACCAAATATAAAAATCTCTATCCAAAATAAAAGCGTATTTAAAAACTTCCGCCATTCCATTTTGCATTTGGCGCAAGGGCAGCGAGCTTAAAAAAGTTGTATCTATAAAAACAAAATCAGGTTGTTTAAATGTACCCGCTATATTTTTTGCATTGCCCGTTGTAATTGCAGTTTTCCCCCCGACAGCAGAATCCGCCATAGCTAATAAAGTTGTGGGCATTTGCACAAATTTTATGCCGCGCATATAAGTTGAAGCAAAAAAACCAGCTAAATCCCCAACCACCCCCCCGCCTAAAGCAAGAGCGCAAGATTTTCTATCTATGGAACTTTCTAGCGCCGCCTCATACAATTTTTGTAAATTTTTTATATCTTTAGATTTTTCTCCAGCCCTAATAACTGCGCTATTTATAATAAAGCCCGCCCCTTTTAAAAGTTTTTGCAGATCTTTTAAATATAAAGGCTCAACGGCATCATCTGTAATAATAAAAATTTTTTCTACGCCTTTTAACTTTTTAAAATTTGCAATAAGTTTATTTCTATCATTTGAAATTATGATGTTATAGGGATGATTTTTTAATTTAACTTTTACTTGACTATCTTTCATATTATCTCCTTCTTAAATTTACCAATCGGCTTTTTTGCCAAAAGGCGTCTGCGGCAAATTTTTGCCAAAAGTTATGCTCTCTGGTTTATGATGCGCATCTAAATTTTTATTTATATAAGCATAAATATTGCGTTTTGCCTCATCAAAATTTACGCCCTCTTTTAAAACGATAAAAGCTTTCAACCTTTTCTCCCCCAACCTCACGCTAACTTCTTTTACAAAATCATGGCCTCTCAAAATTTGTTCGAGTTTTTGCGGATAAACATTTATCCCAGCCACCTGCACCGCTTGATCAATGCGGCCGCAAATATAGAAATTGCGTTCAGATTTTAGCTTTGCAATATCAGGCAAAACAACTTCTAAATTTGTATCTTTTCTATATATTTTTTCTATTTGCATATCTTTGGCTTCATATTCCCAAAAATCAAATAATTTAAAACTTTTATCTCCCGCTTTTCTAAAAGCTATTGCGCCCGATTCTGACGACCCATAAATATCCGTTATATCGGCCGCCCCCATTTTTATCACATCATCCATGAGAGTATCAGGACAAGGAGAAGTGGAAGTTAAAACTTTTACATCGCAGTTAAACTTAAAATCAATGTTTTTGAGATACTTTAAAAACAATGGAAATGTAATAAGCAGATCGCCTGCTTTTAAAAAATTCCGCCATAAAAGAGTCGGCAATGGAGCTTGATAAATTATGTCTATATTTAAAAATTTTGCAAGCTGCAATCCAAAAATAAAACCATAACTATGATGCGTTGGAACAGTGCAGACAATTCTTTTGATATTAGAAAAAATACTCGCTACCCCTTTGACTTCCTCTCTAATTTGCGCAAAACTATGGCGCCATTGCAACGGCTGACCAGTTGAACCAGAAGTAGAAAAAACAAATTGTTCATTTTTTTGATAGCTTATAAAACATTGCTCTAATAAATTCTCTTTTGAAATCTCAGAATCTATCAAAAAAGTTTTTTTAATTTGTTCAAAAATTTCGTTTTGAATTTTCTCGTCTATATTTAAAAACAAATCGGAAATTTTAGGCGTATCAAAAACATCCATTGTTTTAATTTTTTTTGAAGCCAAATAAGTTTTTATTAAGTCTGCAACAATTTTTGAAATGTCTTTTTTTGAGAGCAAACATTGATATTTTTTACTTAAATTAAAAGCATAGTCTGCAGGATTTAAAGGATCTGTAATATTTTTGACAATAAATTTTTTCCCTGCGCTAAGCGTTAAAAGAAAAAAAGCGGCGCCTGTGGCAAAAAACGCTTTCTGACCAAACTCTTTTTTGCAAATGGGATGGCGTTCATCAGCCGCCCCCAACAAAACAGTTTGGCACATTTGAGATGCAAGCCAACATTGCGCCGTAGCCAGAGAACTTAAAAAAGAATTATAACAATCGCTTATTGTTAAAACCGGACCTTGCAAATTTAGAGAAGTTGTAATTGTTGTTTCTATAGCATTATGCACTGAAGATGAAAAAGTTATGGGGGAAGCTAAAATGTCGCCGTCAAAAATTATACTGTCCATAAAAGATAGAGTTTGAGAAATTGGGCCAAAACTTGTGGCAATAATTAATCCAATATTTTGTTTGAATGCATGCAGATCTATATTTTGATTGTCCAATAATTTGGCGGCGCAATAGAGCGAAACTTTACTCAAAATTCCAAGCCGCCTCATTTTTTGCGGCGCAAAAAAATTTTCAAGACCCTCATAACTTTGAGCGCAATAAGAGTCCAAAACAAAAAGTTTATTCATACGCTTGCCCGCCCAAAACTAAAACGCTGTTTAATCCGCCAAAAGATAAAGAGGCGCTGAGCGCGGCCTTAGAATTGTCAATATGCATATCTTTGCAAACAGGTCTTAAATTTATTTTTTCATCTACTTCTTGAAAATTTTTTGTTTTGCAAATTTTTGAATTATTCAAACTTATTAAGGTTAAACATGCTTCCACCGCTCCCGCCGCTCCAAGACAATGACCAGTAAGAGATTTTGTCGCCTCAACGGGAATATTATTTAATATTTCATTATAGACTTTTCCCTCAACCAAATCATTGTCAATAGATGCCGTGCCATGCGCATTTATAAAAGCAATATCGTCTTTAGAAATTTTTGCGCTCTTAATTGCAAAATCCAAGGCGCGTCTCAATCCTCTGCCGTCGGGCGCAGGCGAGGTGAGATGATAGGCGTCGCAAGCCGTGCCGTAACCTAAAACAAAACCATATTTATGAGCTTTACGCTTTTTAAAGTTTGCCTCGCTTTCTAAAACAAGCGCCGCCGCCCCTTCTCCTAAATTTATGCCGCTGCGGTTTTTGTCAAAAGGCCTGCAGGCATTTTTGCTTGCCACCATTAATTTTATAAAGCCGGTATACGGAATAATGCTTAACTCGTCAGCTCCGCCGCAAAAAACAATGTCGCATAAATCCTCTTGTATCCACAAACTCCCAATGCCGATAGCGTCCGTTGAGGAAGCGCACGCCGTTACAATAGTTTGAGATATGCCTGAAACATTGAGATATTTTAAAACTTCTTTAGCTAGACTATATTTGAGATATTTTTCAAGCGGCCGCAATGAAATATTCGGCTCCCCTTTTATCCACTGCCTATAAAAATCAAAACAATTAAACGATGCATCCACAGACGTTCCAATGCAAACGCCCACACGCATATTTTTCAAACTATCTCTGTCAATTTGCGCGCAAATTAAAGCTTCATCCAGAGCTTTTTTTAAAAATATCCAGCTAAAGCTCTCTTGGGCTTTTTTATTTTCCCAAATATTTTTATCAATGCAAAAAACAGGATACTCGCCTGCAAAAGAACTTTCCAACCTATCTTTTGGATATTGCGGCCAGACTTCTTGTCTATATAAATTTTCACTTATTGCGGCAATATTTTCGCCTAGAGCGCACAAAAGCCCAAACCCTGAAATAATATTTTTCATTTCAATTTATCCCCACTGTCAACTTCTTTAAAAAAAGAAATATTATTGCTTTTCCTTTTTCTTTTTTCTTCTCTTTCTCATCCAAGCTCGGGCCGCCGCCCATCCCAATGCCAAAACTGCAAAAGCAATATTTGCCCAAACAAAAATATCGCCAAACTTTGTATAAAACGTTTGATAACCATTTTGACGCGCTTTAGTATAAATTAAAGCGTCTGCAAAAATCGGCATTTGCTGTAAAACTTTTCCATTTACATCTATGACGCCCGACACTCCAGAATTTGCGCTCACTAAAACCATTTTTCTGTTTTCAACCGCCCTAAAAATGTTCATTATAAAATGCTGATAGGGAGCGGCAGTTTTAAAAAACCAAGCGTCATTTGTATGGTTTGTAAAAATTTGCGCGCCACTGCGAACCAACTGCCTTGAAAAATCAGGAAAGAAATTTTCCGAGCAAATTAAAGGACCCACCGCTAATTTATCATAAAAAAATACTTCCACCCCTTTGCCTTTTTGAATATCCCCTAAACCGTTTAATATGTCAAAAAATTGCGCCAAAAATTTTCTAAATGGAACATACTCGCCAAAAACTACAAGATGATTTTTTTTATGCATATAATAATCTTGCTCATTTTTAAACGCTATCAATGTATTAAAAAATAAATCATGATTGTCTACAAAAAGCGCCCCGAAAATATTAAAACCGCCGGCAGTTTGCGCAATATTTTTTACAAAATCAAAATCCCTATCCTTATACAAAACAATTGGTATGGCGGTTTCAGGCCATATGACCAATTCTTTTTCTGTATCGGCAATTTCTGCCGCATAAAACTTTAATTCTTGCAAAATTTCATTTCTATATTTTTTATCCCACTTTTTATATTGGTCTACGCTTGGCTGAACAATTACCGCATCAAAAACATAATCTCCAAAATTTTTAAATTTTTCAAGCCTTATAAACCCAAAGCCAAATACAACTATTAAAATGGCGATCGCCCCTAACAAAAACTTTATTTGTTTAAAATTTTGTATCCAAAAATAAATTAAAAAGTTTATAAAAATAATAATAAATGAAACGCCGTATACGCCGAAAAACTCGGCGATTTGAATTATCGGCAAAACTTTATGTTGGCTGTATCCCAACAATTCCCAACTAAATCCTGTTAAAAAATATGTTCTCAAATATTCAAGGCCGACCCACAGACAGCTTGCCCAAAGAGCAAATAAAATTTTGCAAGCAAATAATTTTTTCGTTTTCTTTATTAAATATGCCCACACGCCGAAATATAATGCCAAGTAAAACCATAAAATTAAACATGAAATCCCAGCCTGCAAAGCGGATCCCGTATTGAACTTTAACATTGCAAAAAGCCAATATATCGTAAGGGCGTAAAAACAAAAACCCGTTAAAACGCCAAGCCAAAAAGCGCATTTGGCATTTGTTTTTTTTATAGCAAATAAGAGAGGAATAAATGCAAACCAAGCTAAAAAAAACAGGTCTACTTTTGGAAAAATACTAGCCAAAAATAGACCTGATAAAATTGATAATAAAATACTTTTTACTTTTAGATTCATTTTTACTTAAAAATACTTACAAATTTTTGCCGCAGCATTTTTTGTATTTTTTGCCGCTGCCGCAAGGGCACGGATCATTTCTGCCGATTTTTTTTAAATCTTTAGGTTTTATTTTTAAATTTGCATTTTCTTTTTTTATACCGCCTAAAACATCGGCCGCTTTTTGCAAATTTTGCGTTTGCATTTCTTGCATTGGGGTTTGCATTCTAGGCGCAAACTCAACTTTCACTTTAAAAATATACTCAACAGTATTGTCTCTTATGCGCCGCATCATCGTCTCAAATAAAGCAAAAGATTCTTTTTGATATTCTATTTTTGGATCTTTATGGCCGTAAGCCCTAAACCCAATTCCCTTGCGGATTTGGTC
>JAITCX010000136.1 GCA_031282945.1 Elusimicrobiota bacterium | reverse complement strand
GTTGTCTTTATTGTTTTTGTTGTTGCCGTGTCGTACCCTTTCCCGCGCTCTTTTGGTTTTTCGGCGTAGCGAAGCGTAAGCGCTGCTATGCGAGAAATTTTTTTCGCCAAGAGGGCAAGTGAAACTGGAAGTTTCGCTTGTCCTCACCCACGCGGGCGTGGCAGAACAGACTGCTGTCAGTCACGTCAAAAGTAGAGTCGGCGCGGGGGCGAAAAAAATTTCTCGCTTTAGCGCGTGGCTAAAAAATAAAAAGGGAGCGCAAAAAAATAAAAAGAAAAGAGTTGAAATAGCGTTAATTTTCGGTTTCTCTTTTAAAGAAAAAAGAATTAAGTTGCATGTGTTGTTAGTTTTTCTGTTTCTCTTTTTTCAAAAAGAGAAATCAACTTTCCACTTTAACTTTTATAGTCTTAACCATCGGTTTTATCTTATATTTTATAACCCTTACGCTGCTTGCAGGAAATCCATTTTTTAAGATTTCGCTATAAATCTTTTGCGCCCATCTTAATTTTGCTTTGTCAATTTGTACAGCAGCTTCATCCTCCGATACATTTAAATAAATCTTTAATGTTGGAGTATGAGATTTTTCATTTGAATGTAAAAACTTTTTTACAAAATATTTTATTGATTGTTTATCTTTGAGCGTTAATTCTCCCAGTTTTACGCTGGATTCCAAAAACGGTATTTTTGGCATTTCTCCTCTCAAAGTATATGTGAATTTCAATTGAGCGCCATAATGCGCAAAGCTGTGTGAAATTTGCCCATACCCCATTATTCCAACTGTTATGTCCTCATTAGCTTTGGCATTTATTCCCGCCTGCGCCCCATAAAATATTTCATTAACCCTATCGCTTTGTATACGCATCGTGGAATTCTCTATAGATGTAAAACTTGTATAAAACGCTGGATCTTTTACTAATAAAAATCCCGCATAACTTTTTGCAAAGACATCTATAAAATTATAAGAGCCTTTAATTTGTCCCCCAATTAACATTTGCGCCTTTGTCCAACTTGTTTGGTTAAAATTTAAATCTGTTATTAGTCCGCCATGCTCGGAAAATTCTTTAAAACTATTTTGACTTGCAGACAGCAAAACAAATGGACCAATTTCAGCGGTTTTTATATCAAAACTATAGTCAACATTTAATGCGCTTTCAATACTTACAATATTAAACTCTGCAATGGGATTATAATCTTTATCTATTTTTATAATGCGGCTTGTATTGACATTGGCATAACGGACGCCTGCCAAAAACTGCAAATTAAAATTTGCAATATTTGTATTTTCATAAATGCCAAACCCAAAATCATTTAAGCCCGCTTTATTTTCATCCTGTCTAAATTCTTTTGTATTTACGCTTGCATAAGCTCCAACTCTTGCTATTACAATATCAATTTGCGTCCCGTAAAAATCTCCTCCAATATCTATCGCCATATCTCTCATTTTAAATTTTCCCAGCGTTTGTTCATGTTTGGAAAATTCTATTGCTGAATAATTTGCATTTATCCAAACCTTTTCAAGAGGGGCTTCCTGTTTAATTTGATTAAATAAAAATTCACTTTTATCTTGGGTATGGCTTACAAAAATATTAGTTATAAAAACTCCCGATAAACTATCTAAGGCCTTTCGCCTTTCATTCAAATCTAATCTGCTAAGCGGAATTTTTAAGCCGCCTTCATCATTTACAATATCTACGGTTTCCTCTCTATTTGGCGAATCGCCGTCCTCCTCAATGTCTGGAGGTTTTTTATTTTTTATAAAAAGTTTTCCTTTTTCATAACGCAGCGCATATAAATTTTTATCATAATTGAAGGGTTGTTGACCTATAATAGTAAATGTTTGGGAGGAGGAAGCTATTATTATTGGGATTTCCGTTTCGGTCAAATCTAAAGGATGCAGATCTTTTATTGTCAGTTTATAGCCTGAAAATATTGTAATTGAGGAAGCAAAAATTTGATCGGCTATTGCAGATTTAAAATCTATATCTAACATTAAATTGGAACGCATTATAATTTGGCCGGCGTAAAGTTTTTCGCCTGCTTTATTGTCTTGCAAGGATAAACTTGTTCCATAATTCATGTTTAAATAATTTATACTGCTTATTGCGCTTTTAAAATTTAATTGTCCAGCTAAAACATTAAATTGATTTTCAATGATTGTTTTTGCGCCTTGAAATGTTAACTCTCCGTCTGAAATTTTTTCTAATCTGCCTGCGCCTTTAGTTCTTATGCCGTTTATTAATGTAGTATTGTTGTCAAAAACTATTACAGAATTTTCATCTTTCAAGGTTATATCATTAGGTTTATCGTCTGAAAAATTATTATTGAAATTAATATTACCTGTTAAATGAATTTTTGAAGCATTGTCTGCATTGATTGCGCCTGCGCCCATTGAATTTGTATTTTTAAAGTTTAGAAAACTTATATTTTTAAATATTATTTCATCGGCGTCCAAATCAAAAAAAGCATTCTCTAATTTTTGCGCATTTAAACTAAATCCATTGCCGTTAACTATAAAAGCTATATTTGCGGCAGTTTTAGAAATTGCTCTATCATCATTTTTAGCTGATAAATTATCCATTAAAATTATCTCATCATTTTCTACCAACATCGCATTTTGGTAAATCGTAACAAAATCATTCCAAGTAGATACTCTTGCTTTATTAGGCTTTGAGGGATCGGGGCCTATCTTTGCAAAAATATTGTTATTTGTTTGAAAAATAAAATATTTATCGCTGGCTGCAGAATTTGCTTTTCCATTTATACTGGCGCTTTCGGCTAATATCACAATAGAGTTTTGATTGGTTAAAAGATTTAATGAAAACTTATTTGTATCGGCTAAATTTATTGCGCCTGAAACAAAAAGTCTGTCCGCCGCATTTGCGGCGGCATCCATTTCTATAATGCCGTTTAAGTTTAAAGTTTCTATATAAAGTTTATTTCCTGTATTGAAGTTTAAAAGCGAAAGTTTTCCTGTGTCTAGGACATTTAAGATTTTTATTTTTGAGCCGCTATTTGTAAAATTTACGGCGCCAGATTCAATGGTAAAAGAATTTTGAATATTGGATGCCTCTCCTGAAAATGTAGTATTTCCATTTACAAAAATTTCGCCTGCGCTGTTTATATTTTGACCGCCCGATGTTCTTATTCCATTTGAAAAATTATTGCGGCCGTATAAGCGCATAATCGCATTTTCGCCGTCAAGAGCGATATCATTTAAGGTTGTTGCCGCCCTATTATTTTTAAATGTAATATAAGAATTATAAAAAAATATTTGACTATTATTTATAAGTATTGCCCCGCCTAGATTAGAGCTTAAATTATTGGTAAAACTTGCGGATGAATTTATAAAGGAAACGCTGGATTTGGCATTTGCAAAAATAGCCGAGCCGTTGAGATTTGAAATATTGTTTTTAAAATTTAAATTAGAATTTTCAAA
>JAITCX010000057.1 GCA_031282945.1 Elusimicrobiota bacterium | reverse complement strand
CAATAACAACTCCCACACCCAAATTATTTTTTTTGAACTATTTAATTTTATTTTAAAACTTCAACTTTTTTGGCTTTTCCTGAAATCTATAATCCATTGTCCCACCGCAAATCTAGGACTTGTTTGCACACCGCTTCCTCTCTTGCTAAACGAAAACATTTCTCTTTATAAAAAAACAAAATAAAAAATTCCCCCTCATCTCTCAACAACAACTCCCACACCCAAATTATTTTTTTTGAACTATTTAATTTTATTTTAAAACCTCAACTTTTTTGGCTTTTCCTGAAATCTATAATCCATTGACCCACTGCAAATCTCGGGGCTTGCGTGCGCCAAACAACATGGCGCACGCCTTTTAAAAACTCGCCCCCAAATCTTTAAACTTTTTTGCGCAAAGCAAAACTAATTCTTAAACTCAAAATAAAATTTTGCATTGTCAATCAGCGAGTTTTTAAAAGGGGAAGGCGGCGGCTTTCGCCGCCGCCTTCCCAAGCCCCACACAATCTACCAAAAAACCATACAAAAAAAATCTTGTTAAACCATTATTTATTTTTCTTTTCCCAAAAATTCAATCCAATCTTTTCCAAAACAAAATCTCACCCGCCCCTATCTATCAGCTCAATTAGCTTTCTACAAACGGCGGCAATAAAAGACTGATTGTCTTGCGCTTTAACTATGGCGCTTTGAGCATATTTTTTGGCGCTGGCCAACATCCCCTGCTTATAATAAATTTGAGCAAACATAAAATCTATGCTGGCAACGCTGGAGTGTGAAATATTTTGCGCTTTAGCTAAAAATCCTTTTGCCCCCTGCAAATCATTTTCTCTTAATGCAACTTGCGCCAAATATAAATAGGGAACAAAATTTTCAGGATCTAAATTAGCCGATAAAAGCAATTCTTGTTTGGCTTGAGTAAAATTTTCTAAATCAAAATACGCCAACCCAACAATAAAATGCACATAAGCTTCATTTGAAAATTCTAAATGCAAATCAGCGAGATCCAAAACTTTTTGAGGCTGACCCAACCGCCTATAACATAAAAGCATGTTTATTAAAAGATCCCTATCAAAAGCATTGCGGCGCACACGCTGATAATACTCCAAAGCTTTTACATACATGTTCTGCTTGAAAAAAATGTCGCCTAAACGTTTTTTTGCAATATCCGAATTCTTATCTAATTTTAAAACCTTTTGAAAATTTTCTTGCGCAAGATCTAAAATATTGGCGGCAATTAAAAGATCCCCCTCTTGTATCAAAGCGTGAACGTTTTTGGGATAAAGCGTCTGCGCTACATTATAATATTGCATCGCCCTTTGAGGATAACCCGATGCCATTTCTATATCCCCAAGCGCCATATTAAAATTAAAACGTCTCTTTTTAGACGGCGACGTCCCCAAAAGCCTTAAATAAATTTCCTTTGCAATGTTCAAACGCTTTTCTTTGACAAGTTCCTCCGCCGTTTTCTCTAGCGCCGCAAATTCCCGGCGGCTAAATTTTTTCTTTGGAACATTTGATAATATCGTTAAAATTTGATTATCGTCCATAACCGCGGAAATAAAAATATCGTCTGCAAAACCCCAAGAGGCCAAACACATAACAATCAAAATAACTTGTATAATTCTTTTCATATTAGTCAAAAAGGTATCGCGGATTTGTTTTATTTAAAGCTGTCATTTTTAAATTTCTCAATGCCTGCCTTGCTCCAATTTCACCTTGCTCAATAGCTTGCGGCGCTTTAACAAAATCTGATACAGAAATATCCGAAACCTGCGGCAAAATTAAAGCGTCCGCTAAAGCAATATTTTCTGCATCAAAAGAAGCCCCTTGTATATAAATTGCCTGCAGTAAAACTTGCAAAACAGAATCGGCATTATTTTTTGTAATGTCCGCCGACACCACAACCGCAATAATAATATCAGGGTTAAACAATTTCGCCACATTTACAGGAATATTTTCGCTCAACCCCCCGTCAACCAAAAACCTCTGCCTATAGCTGACAGGTTCAAAAAAACCGGGAATTGTGGAGCTGGCGCGCGCCGCAAATCCAACTGAGCCTTCCGTTAAAAGAACTCTTTGACCTGTATTTAAATCAGTAGCCACAATGACAAGCGGCGTCTGCAGTTTATCAAAAGTTATATTTCCCAAATTGTCATTTACAAAGCTTTCTAGTTTTTTATTGGACAGCATTTTATCCGCTAAAGCCATGCCGAGCATAGAGGTGATACTGAAATTTGAAATGGTTGTCCATTTAATTGTTTTGGCGAGATTTTCAACCTTATCCATTGGAACGCCCGCGCAATAAAACGCTCCCGCAATCGAGCCCACGCTTGTCCCCACCACTAAATCTATTGGGAATTTATCATAAGCTAAAACTTTCAAAACGCCGATATGCGCAAACCCGCGCGCCCCGCCGCCGCCCAAAACAATTGCAATTTTAGGCCGCCTTTCTTTGCTTGCAGTTGACACTTTATCCCATAAATAATCTATCACAAAATTATCGTCTGAAAAATCAAAAGGATATTCTTGCGCAAATGCCGAGCTTGAAAAAGAAAAAAATATAATGCACATAAAAAGTTTAAGTTTTGCTTTAATACCTATCAAGTTCAACTCCCACCGCATATTCCAGTTTATAATAACTATTATTCAAATTTTTTATAAGCTCAAGTTCAGTTATGCTGTACGCGCTTCTTTTTTCATGCAGTTTTGATTCCAAAACTTTGTTTAAATAAAAAGAATAATCCAAATATGCCTTGTAAACTTCAAGCCTCACTTCATCCTCAGCGCGAGATTGGTTTATTGTGTTTAAACGCGAGGCAATGCTTTTTTGCCTTATCCTTGAAAACATTGCGCCCCCGTCAAAAATCGGAATATTTAAATTTATCCCGACATACCATGAACGGATGTCGCGGACAATGCTATCTGCGCCGTCCCATTCCTGCGCAACGCTTGCAGAGAGGGTTGGATACTTTCTTGTAAGCTCTAAATTTACAAGCAGCATATCTGTTTTTTGATCAAATTGCGAAAGCCTGATTTTTGAATTGTATTGAAATGCCAAAACCAAACAATTTTCCAAATCCAAAATTTTTATTATAGGAACAAACGGCGCATTGATCTCGGCAATGGTATTTAATTCTAAACCAATCGCATCCAATAAATCTAAAAACCGTTTATTGTAATTTAAATAAGCCATGTCAATTTTATAAGCTATTTGAGCATCGCTTCTAGCGCGAGGCTGCGCTTCATAATATTTAATTTGTTGATTATAATAGACGCATTCATTGAAAATAGTTTTTATGTTCCACAATATTTCAGTTCTAATGATTTCTATTTCCAATTGAAGTTTTCTAACGCCGGCATTGGCAAGTTTATTTATAGCCGCAACGCGTCCCCCCGTATAAATATTTTGCTGCATGGCAATGCGAATGCTGTAATAGGGATTTTCCTCGCTTGCCGGTAAAATTGTTGGAGCTTGAGCATTGCTCTCTACCGCCACAGGATAATAATTTCTAAAAGAAATAAGACTGAAATTTGTTTCTAGTGAGGGCAGATACAAAGCTCGGGCTTGCAGCAATTTTTCCCTTTCCATTAAAAGCTCTTGATTTTTGCTCAATAATTTTGGGTTTATCGCCAAGGCGTTTTGAAGGCTTGACCCAAGCGTTAGATCATTTTTTGGATTTTGTTGGCTATAGGCAAGACTGAAAAAAACAAATATGCATAGAAATATTATAAAAAGTTTTTTCATTTTTCCTCATAAATTATTTTTAGAGATTATTAAATTTTTAAAATTAATTAAGCGCCGCATTAAAACTTCCGCTTCATAAACATACATTTGAGACTTTTTGCGGCAATAATAAAACAATTTTTGGCAAAATATTTTTACTCTTGCCCAGCAGGACAAGTTGAATGTTTGCATTTAACATTAAAAGCGCAATATGCGCATTGCGCTAAATTGGGCGTAAACTCCTCGGCGTCAATTTTTCTTGCAACTTCTAAAGCAAGGTCTATAGCTTGGCTTAATTGTTGGGGAGTCCTATGGGTATAAATTTTTTTATTGGCTGATAAAAAATAGACGCAAATTTTATCAGGATTAAAACCAAGCGCATTTTTGCAAGCATAAGCGTAAAAAGATAATTGTAAATCCTCATCAACTTTTTCCTGCGTCCAAATTTGCGCATGAGTTTTATAGTCCATAACTTCATAAGTTCCGTCTGGATATTTATCTATTCTGTCTATAATTCCAATAAATTTATATTTGCCGATATTAGAATTAAACCGTTTTTCGCAAAACAAAACTTCCGTATCGCTTTTAGAAAAAGTTTCAAAATAGTTTTTTAAAATTTCTTTGCCTCGTTCATAATATTCAAAAGATTCTAAGGCGGTGGTAAACCCGTCATTTCTCCAACTATCTTCATAACATTGCAAGAGGAAATTATAATCATTATTTTTTTGCGCATGAAATTTTTCAAGCGTTGAATGCAAAGTATTTCCAAAAGAAATGTCTGCAGTATGCGGCCAATACAAACCGTCTATATAAGCTAATCTATACTTATAGGGGCAAAATAAAAAAGCGTTGATGCGCGAATAACTTATCTTAAATTCTTGTCTTAAAAGTTTTCTTAAAATCATTGAATATCCTTATTTAATTTATAAAATACAACGGTCGTATCGCCGTAATTTTCTACTCTAAAAATTTCCAACCGCTCAATTTCATCTACTTTTTCAGTTTTATGCCTTTGCGAAATAATTATGCCTGAGGGGTTTAACAAATTTGAAAAAGCAATATTTTTCAATGTGGGCTGCGTTAAAGCAAGCGGCCGTTTTTTATCGTCTTTATAGGGGGGACCCATAAAAATAATATCAAAATTACCTGATATAAATTTTAAATTTTTTATTATATCGCATTGCAAAATTTTTGCATTTTGCGGCTCAATTTTTAACATTTCTAAATTTTGTTTTATAAGGTTTATGGATATGGGGCTTTTTTCAACAAACACAACTTCCCTAGCGCCTAAAGATAAAGCCTCTATGCCGCAAGATCCAACTCCTGCAAATAAATCCAAAAAACTGCAATCAAAAATTGTAGATTTTAAAATATCAAAAATGGATTTTTTCATACGCCCTAAAAGCGGGCGGATTGAGAGATTGTCTTGAGGTAAGGTTTTGAGGGTTCTGTTGCGATATTTTCCTGCAATAATCTTTAATGACAAGATATTTCCTCTATGGCTTTTAGATAATTTTATTAAAGTTTAAATATATTTATAGATATTTTAGCAAAAAAAATTTCTTTTAAAAAAAGAAACAAAATTTAAATACTCCTATTCCCTTTTTACAAAAAAAATGCAAAAATCTTTTTTTGCCAAAACTCTAAATAATTTCCACCTTACTTCTTGCCATTGTATACTTCCCGTCAACTGCAGCTCCCACTAAAATAATTTTTATACCGCTTTTGTTTTTATATGCCGCATGATACTCTTTATTTTTTATTTGCCGCAAAGCTTGTTCGGCTAAACTATCCAACTTTTTGTTTATTTCTATCTTTTCACTTTCAATTTGGCTCGGCGGCGTTTTTTCCCCATTTGATTTTAAATGTTTCAACTCTATAATCACCGTGCGTTTAACATAATCCCAAACTATATCGGCGCGTCCCAGCCCGCCCGATACTTCCGCCCTCACTTTCAATCCCATTGCAGCCATCGCCGAAAGCAAAACCGAATGATAATACGCTTCATTGTCATTGTGTATGCACGAGGGAACTTCATCTATCACTCCCTTGACCGCCGCCGCAAAAACTTCCCCGCTTGGATTGTCCAATGCATTTATAAAAATTGACTGCTTGTTTATTATTTTATTCATTTGAGTTTTATCTGTGTAGCTAAGCAATATATATTTCCCAAGCGAACGCCTCACTTCCCTGTTTGGCGGCGCCATTAAATAAATCTCATCCGCTCTATCTTTTCCGTCCTCATCTTTTACGAAAACATTTTTCTTTTCTTTTATCGTTAAATAACCCGTTTGAAATAATAATGAAATCGGATCCATATCCTCAGGATCAAATGATAAAAGCGTTTCATAATCCGCTTCCTCCAACTCAAAAAATAAATTTATTCCTATAGGGCA